>NZ_CAUQJA010000019.1:0-39688 GCF_963518475.1 uncultured Streptococcus sp.
TTGAGCAACCTGCGGCTAGCTTCCTAGTTTGCTCTTTGATTTTCATTGAGTATTATTCTCAGGCACAAAGCCCATTTTTCAAAAAAATAAGCCGCCTGATTGGGCGACTCTATTTTTTATAGGGAGATTATTATGAAAAAGTTTTAGGAGTTTAAGTTAAGGTCTTCTTAACTTATGGACTTAGTATACACTTCCTAGCTTAAAGTTTCCTTAAGTATTTTTAAAAATCAAATTTTTCCATTTCTCCTGCCAATTTTTCTTGGATAATCGTGTTTGATAGAGAGTCATTCGGTCTTCATTCTCTAAAAAATGAGGAGTTGGACGAACTTGAAAATTCAAAATTTCCTCCAAACCATAAGGTGCATAGAGTTCAAAATCAGATTCTTCATTCAAGCGTAGTCCAACAGCCGTACATCGTTCTGGATACTTACTCATAGCATCACAAGAGCTGCTATAGGGAGCAGTATGAGGGCTGTGCTGGTGCATATAGACCTGATTTTTCAACTCCCACTGGTACTGAGGAAAGTCCTCTCTCAGCTTTTTCTCCAGTAATAAGGTTTCCTCATAAGAAATATCCGGATCAAAGAAAATCACATCTACATCTGTTTCACAGTCAAAAGGGGATTTGTCTGACAAAAGATTCCAGATGAAATTTCTGACAGAACCTGCTGCCAACCACGAGTCTTTCAGACCAAGGTTTCGGATGATAGTCAAAATAGCCATCATATCCGGATTTTCTCTAAAAGCCTCTAGAATTTCTTGCTCATTTTTCACTGTATTCATAACCTAAATGCTCATATGCCTTAGCAGTCGCCACCCGTCCAGACCGTGTCCGCATGATAAAACCTTTTTGGATTAAGTAAGGTTCATACATGTCTTCGACAGTCTCGCGCTCTTCGGCGATATTCACGGAAAGAGTTCCTAAGCCGACAGGACCACCACCGTACATCTCAATCATGGTGCGAAGGATTTTTTGGTCCACATAGTCCAAACCTTCATGGTCAACATCCAGCATGGTCAAGGCCTTATCGGTAATAAGATCATCGATCACCCCATTCCCCATTATCTGGGCAAAATCGCGCACACGCTTGAGGAGTCGATTGGCAATACGAGGGGTCCCACGACTACGTAGGGCCAACTCAGATGCTGCCTCATGAGTAATTTCCATCTCAAAAATATCTGCCGTCCGCTCGACAATTTCCGTCAAGTCAGCATGAGCATAATACTCCATATGCCCCGTAATCCCAAAACGTGCCCGTAAAGGATTGGAAAGCATACCAGCCCGAGTCGTCGCACCAATCAAGGTAAAAGGTGGTAACTCCAAATGAACACTGCGACTGCCTTCACCAGCCCCAATCATGATGTCAATGTAGAAGTCCTCCATGGCACTATAAAGCACCTCTTCCACCGACATGGGCAAACGATGAATCTCATCAATAAAAAGGACATCCCCAGGCTCTAAGTCATTCAAAATCGCTACCAAATCCCCGGCTTTTTCAATGACTGGACCCGAAGTCTGCTTGAGATTGACACCTAGTTCGTTGGCAATAACAAAGGCCATGGTCGTTTTTCCCAAGCCTGGAGGGCCAAATAAGAGCACATGATCCAGCGCTTCATCCCGCATTTTGGCAGCCTCGATAAAGATTTGGAGCTGGTCCTTGACCTTATCCTGCCCGATATATTCACGTAAGTACTGAGGACGGAGCGTGCGTTCTACTAACTCCTCATCCCCCATTATCTCATTATCTAAAATTCTACTCATGGCTCTATTATATCAAAAAACCAATCCACAAACAAAAAAGCCACTGGATTGGTGCCTCCCGAGTTTAACACTTATGTGGAATAATATTCTACGGCACTACTACACCGCCTACGAAAGGAGGTGAGATAGCCCATGATGGAACTAATCCTTAAAACTATCATCGAACCGATTGTGGTCGGTGTCGTTCTTCGGCTAGTCGATAAATGGCTAAACAAGGACAAATAGTGTCAAAAAAGACCCCGAGCTTAATGTGGAAGTTAGCTTGGGGTCTTTTCTAGTCCATGATATAGAACTAGTACTCAATTCCTTTTTATTATCCCATAGTTCACAAAATTTTTCAAAGGTTTATACCCTCATCTACTCAGCTTGTCATTTATAAGCAAAAATAGTGTTCATCATGCGTTTATCTGCCAACAAATAAAGAAGACATGCCACCAAGGTAATCAGCCACACGGCATATACAGAAACTGTTAAAATCGTGAATTCCTCCATGATGATTAGTAGTAAATTTGCCAGATAATATCTCCCAACAACCGTTGTTAAAGTAAACAAACCTGCAAATGACAATAAAAAGGCAAGTGGTAGGGCAAGAATAAGTTCCTTCCGATATTTTCCTAAGAAGAGGACAATAATGCCAGCAGACAGTGTATAAGCAAAAGCAATTACTCCATAACCAAATCCCCACGATAAAATTGTAAGACTAGAGAAAGCAAAATCACCATCCATTAGCTCTAGGATAAGCATAGCCAAAAAGGTAAATTCACTGACTAGTAGATTTATCAACAAAGTAAGCATAAACTTCGCTTGGAGTAATCGTTTCAAATCGATAGGAATCAGTCTGAGATTCGAAATCGTTTTAGACACTTGTTCTATTCTTATCAAATCCACTAAAATCATGCTCGCAAAAGGGAGGAGAAAATAGTAGTTCAAAAAGAAGAAACCATTTTCTACATACCAACCATTCACACTACCGTACGAATGCCCTTGATAAACCTGATGACCAATCATAAACTCCAACAAAAAGAGCAGGATGGCTACAAAGGGAATCATATACAATATCTTTCGCCTTCTTAGTTTAGTCAATTCTAGCATCAACATTTATTCATCCACCTTTCTTAACCAAGATTTAATGGACAAGAAAGACAAAACAAGTAAAGATAAACCTAGTACAACAATCGATAAGATAGCTGGCTGTTGAAGCACCACTCCTTCTCTGTTTCCTTCCCAGATTAAACTGTTAGCACTTGTTACTGGACTGATATTTGGACTCGTCCTTGCTAAAAAAAATGACACTAAAACATACATGACACCAACCAAATTTCCAACTATCTCCTTGCCTCTTACTTTTATCATGACCAAAGCAACTAAAGGAAATACTCCCATGGGAATTAAGATACCACTACTCATACAAAGATAGAAGAATCTTAATAATAAAGACAAACTGACTGTCGAAGAAAAGCGGGATAGTAGTGCGAATAAGGAAACCGAAATATAGGTGAATAACATGATACACAGAGCGTTGATTTCTATATACAAAATCTTAGCCCAGAATGTCTTCATTAGATTTGCTGAAGCGAGTTTCAAGTTGTTCATGATGCGATAGCGATATTCTACACCAAATGCCTGTATTGTATAGGAAACACAATACAAAGGGAGAATCAAAAAGTTTAAATAAGACAAAGAAAATTTATAGACAAAGGGAAAGGAGTCAAACAATCCTCTCGCATCATTTACGTAATAACAGATGAGAGCTAGGTAGAGGGAAACAACACCATATACGACAAAATTCAGTTTTTGATGCCTTTGTTTGAGAAATTCAATCTTCACTAAATCAAGCAATTCCCTCACCTCCTGTTATCCGCTTAAAGTAATCCTCTAAACTTTCATTGTTTTTATAAGAATATTCTTTTAGAACTATTCCGTTATCTTTTAAGGAGTTAGATACGACTGCAATGTCAAAAGTAGGTGATTCTCCCTGAAGTTCAAGTTCTATATCCGAAAGAATACTAATCTGTTCTTGCAGATTTATCCTGCAAAGCACTTCCTTAGCTTGAGGAGCATCCGAAACAATTAGGTGGATTTTCCTTTTATCTGCACCATCTATTAATTCCTGCATAGTCTTTTCAGCCATAAGGTGGGCATCATGCAGTATCCCAACTCTATCTACAAGCTTTTCAAGTTCTGAAATAATGTGACTGGATATTAAAATCGAAATGCCATGATTGGTACTGAGTTCCTTTAGATAACGGCGCATTTCAAGGATACCAATAGGATCTAAACCATTTGTTGGTTCATCTAATATCAGAATTTTCGGTTGGTGCATAATAGCGTTAGCAATTGCCAACCGTTGCTTCATTCCCAGAGAATACTGCTTGAATAGTTTTTTATTTTCCCCATCTAATCCTACTACTTGTAACGCTTGCTCTACCTGTTTTAGCGAAATTCCTCTCAATCTTGCAAAAATAGAGAGATTTTCAGGGCCCGTTAAATTAGGATAAAAAGAAGCACTGTCCAATACCACACCGATTTGAGATAGCAAATCCTTAGAAAATTCACCTAACAGTTTTTCAGATAGAATATTCACTTCACCACTATCCATAGCTGTTAAGCCTAAAATAGCCTTGATAAAGGTTGTCTTTCCAGTACCATTTCTTCCTAGTAAGCCATAAATTTCTCCCTGTTTTAGCGTAAAGTCTATCTTATCTAAGATAATTTTCCCATCATAGGATTTTGATAAATTAGATGTCTGTATTACTGGATTTCTCATTTTATTCTCCTCCTAATATCTATACACCCACATCAAAAGACATAATAGAGTAGTTCCTGTATAACTACTTATATGAGAAGGTAATAAGGTATAGCAAACTTACAGTACCCCCTTTAAGTCCTTCAATCTATGACACGATTCATTATATAAATGTTACTTCACAAACATTTAATAAATAAATCCTCCAGTCCAAGATTAACTACACTAATTGTTGAATCTTGTTGTATAACTCTCGAACCCAAAATATATTGTAGTTGATTTATAGCTTTTTAAAGGAAACGCTTACAAAATAATCCTGAAAAAAGATGATATAAAATGATTTTACGAAACTTTGCTAAAATACTCATATTAACCACCTTTTTCTTATCTTTACACTTGTAAGTGTACTACTTTAAATCTTCTTTGTCAATAAAAATATTCTTTTTTTCAGTTTATTTTCTATTTATTCTTTTGAGACTATTTTTGTGTCAGGAAGTTGAAAAATAGAGATTAAAAGTATATAATTAATCATAAATTTATTTAAAGAAGGTTTAAAGATGAGCATATTATCTGACAAACTAAAAGCAAAGAGAAAAGAAAAAGGCTTCTCACAAAAAACACTTTCCGAAGGAATTTGTGAGCAAAGCCAAATCAGCAAAATAGAGCGTGGCAACTATATGCCTGCTGCTGATTTACTCTATAAACTTGCAAATCGGCTTCAAGTTCCTTTAGAATATTTTTTCGATGAACAGATTGAAATGACTTCCAATATAACACCGTTTAAGAAATTAGCAGAAAAATTACTTGAAGATCGAAATTACGAGGATTTAGAATACCTCTTAAACTTAGAAAAAGAAAAGTCTCAGTATCTGTCTACTGAGGATGAATTTTATCTTCTATGGATTCAAGCGATTATCCTTTTCTACTTACATAGTTCCAAAGATGAAGCTATCGCCAGTCTAGAAAACGCTTTGCCAAAGCTTTCGATCAGCTCATCTGTGTATCTTAAACTTCTCAATACTTTATCTAATTTTTATTTTTCTGTAGGGCGTGATGCAGAATATGAAGAAAATAACTCACTTCTTATCAGTTTGTATCAGGAAAAAGATTTAAACCACCAAGAGTTTTTATTTGGTTATATTCGAGTTAAACATAATTTCGCCTATTATTTACACTCTAAAGGGAAGGAGTTAGAAGCTGTCCAAGAAGCCTTAGAAACCATTGACTTTTGTAAACAAAAAGAGACCAGCTATCAGCTGGCGCCTCTTTTAACTATCGTTGCGAACGCCGGAAAAGATTTTTTAAAGCACGATGAAATTCTTGACTATTATTTACAGGCTCGTGATATCTGTAAAATATACGAGCACAAGCTCTTGATGGCTAAGATTGACCATTTTTTGAAAGATAAGGATAGGTGACTTCGATCGTAATAAGTTATAATTACCAATTAGCTAGAAACATAAAAGTGGAGAGGAACTAATGTAGTTTTCTCCACTTTTGTTAATATCCCCTCTTCCACTTGTATCCTGCCCAGCATGCTAAAGCCAGTAAAACTAAATTAAAGATGATAAAGAAAGTCACAAAACCAAATAATCCATTCTGGGATAAATCTTCTACATAAAGGTTGGATTCAGTAAAGAACAGATAAATTCCATAACCCTCCACGAAAATAAGAAAACTGACAAAACCAATCATAAGTCTGAGAAAAAAGTCTTTAAAATCAAAAAACGCATAATATCAGTGTTGAAAATGTACTGACCCCAAAAAGTTAGACAATTAATTTATCCGAAGGATTTAGTTCTGTATTGTACAGGGCTAAGTCCTTTTAGTTTTACCTTAATTCGTTTATTGTTGTAGTAATCAATATAGTCTACAATGGCTTGTTCCAATTGGTTAAGCGACTGAAACGACTTCTCATAACCGTAAAACATCTCCGATTTCAGAATGCCAAAGAAGGACTCCATCATACCGTTGTCTGGGCTGTTACCTTTACGTGACATGGATGCTTGAATTCCCTTACTCTCTAGGAACCGATGATAAGAATCGTGTTGGTATTGCCAGCCTTGGTCACTATGGAGAATCGTATTCTCATAGTGCTTCTCTGTGAATGCCTGTTCCAACATTGTTCGTACTTGTTCTAAATTAGGCGAACAAGAAAGATTAAAAGCAATAATTTCGCTGTTAAAGCCATCTAAAACTGGTGATAAGTAAAGCTTTTGAGTACTTGCTGGAATGGCAAATTCTGTCACATCTGTGTAGCACTTTTCCATTATTTTAGAGCCTTCAAATTTACGTTGAATGAGATTCTCTGCCTTCTTGCCAACATCTCCTTTATGAGAAGAATATTTTCGTTTCTGTCGCATTTTAGCTTGTAAATTGAGTACTTTCATCAAGCGTTGAACTCTTTTATGATTTACCAGATAACCACGATTTCTTAGTTCTAAATGAATCCGACGATAACCATAATTTCCCTTGTGTTCGATAAAAATGGATTGAATTTCAGCTTTAAGCTCTTGGTCCTTATCTGGTTTATCTAGCTGTTTCAAGTGATAGTAGTAGGTCGAACGAGCTAGTTTAATGGCTTTTAGAAGAATATCTAACGAAAACTCAGTCATTAATTCTTGAACAATTTCTGTCTTTCTTCTTTCTCTTTTTTCTCCTTCAATCGGAGTTCTCTTAACTTTTTTAGGATGGCATTCTCCGCTCTCAGGTACTCATTTTCTGCTTGAAGACGTTCTAATTCTGTCCTCTCTTCAGGTCTCGTTTTTGGCTTACGTCCCATTTTAGGTACTCTCCCTCTTGTTTTCTCAACAATAGTATACCCGTTTTTCTTGTATTGTGCTAGCCAATTAAGAAGTATCGTACGACTTGGGAGACCGTATTCAAGAGAAACTCTATCTTTAGTCCAGCCTTCATGTAAGACTTTATGAATCATTTCTTGTTTTAAATCAGGAGAATAGTAACGATTTTTTCCTTTTTTGACGAACTCTATTCCGTAACGATCAATCAATTTAATCATATACCTAAGATTAGAATTGTTTATCCCAAATTTATTTGAAAGCTTCTCTAAGCTATATCCTTGTTTTCTAAGTTCATAGATCTGAACTTTATCATCATAAGTTAATTTCATAATAAAAACACCCCAAAAGTTAGATTTTTTCTGTCTAACTTTTGGGGGGCAGTTCAAAACTTGATACTATGCGTTTTATTGTGGAAAGATTTACTTCATTTTCTCCTGAAATTGAGTTTTTGCCCAATTTCTCTTTTATGGTATAATATTGTTCGGCACTTCTACACCGCCTGCTAGAGGAGGTGAATTAGCCCATGATGGATACAATACTTAAAACTATCATCGGACCAATTGTGGTCGGTGTCGTTCTTCGCTTAGTCGATAAATGGATAAACAAGAACAAATAGTGTCAAAAAGACCCCAAGCTTATTTGGACGTGAGCTTGGGGTCTTTTCTAGCCTATGATATAGACACAATACTTAATTCCCTTTTATTATCCCACAGTTGACAAAATTTGTCAAAACTTTACATTCTCAGCTTCTCAAGCTTTAACCGCTTTACAACAAGACTTTCAAGTTTAAGAGAAAGTTAGGGATTCTATCAATTTCATAGAAATTTTGATTTAGTAAACGAAGAGACAATCTTACATGTCACTCCTCATTTAATACGCCACTACTGGACAAGCAAAATCATTATTACAGCAGTTCCAGTCCTTCAATTAACAGTCACCTACAATCAAATTAAGGTTGAATTCACTTAAATAGCAACAGACCTATTTCTTAGTCATATTCGCTAAAAAGATTCCCGCCAATTCCCCGACCAAAATCAGAAAAATATCGAAAAATGATTTTTAGAATAGTCCCCAAAAGCCTGAAATAGAGCCAAAAAACTCCACCTGATTGGGTGGAGTTAAGGGAGATTATTATGAAAAAGAAAAGTTTAGGATTTTATTAAATAAAGTTAGGAGGTCTTTATTTAATGACTATATAATACTAGACGAAACTTAAAACTAGCTTAACTTTTCTCAAATTCTACCATTTTTAAAAAAATTTCTATCAGCATCACCTCACCCTACAAAAAAGCCACCTGATTGGGTGACTTCATTAGGAGATTATGATGAAAAAAGTTTTAGGATTTCATTAAATAAAGTTAGGAGGTCTTTATTTAATGACTATATAATACTAGACCAGCCTTAAACTTTGCTTAAGAAAAAACAAGTTTTGTTATTTTTTACGATTCACCCAAGTCATACCTATACAATTATAGGTGGATAAGATTTCAAAGCCCATAGAACGATAGAATTCCAAGGTTCTTTCTGTCTGTTCTGTCACCAGCTGGACTTGATAGGCATCTTTGTAATCCTCTAAAGCCTCTTTCATCAAGGCACTACCAATCCCTTGACGCTGATAGATTGGTAAAACAATTAAATCCTGAACCAATATTGATGAGAATCCATCTCCAACCAAACGAATCAAGCCCACCACAGCATCGCCATCAAGCGCCACATAAATCACTAATGAATGAGATAAGGCCTGCTCCAGCATCTCTGGTTGATGGGTATAATTTGTCCAACCGACAGCCTGATAGAGATGCAAGACATCCTCTAGCTTGACAATTTCTTGCTTTTTAATAGTAATCATCTCAACACCTATTAAAGCTCTCTCAAGCTCTTGTACTGCTGTCCATTTTTATCAAAGTTTTCAGGAGTCAGCCATGCTATCAAACGAGATTTGACTTTGGGCCAGTCCTTATCAATCATAGACAACCAATCCGTATCCCTCGTACGCTCCTTATAAACCACTGCCTGACGGAAGGTTCCTTCATAAATAAATCCCAAACGCTCCGCAGCTCGTCTGGATGGCAAATTAAGAGAATCACATTTCCACTCATAGCGACGATAGTGGAGTTCTTCAAAAACATAGTGAGCGAGGAGATACTGGGCTTCAGTTCCTATCCGTGTTCCCCTGAGCTCTGGAGAAAAAGTGACCGCCCCCACTTCTATCACTCGGTTATTCTGATCAATGCGCATGAGAGAAAAAGTTCCCAAAGCCTTACCAGTTGACCTATCTATAATTGCATAGTAAAAACGGTCCTTACGAGCCAACATCTGATTTAAAAGGCTGACCAGTTCCTCCATGTCTGCTACTGGCTCCTGAAAGAGGTAAGTCCACATCTCCCGAGGCGTATCAGGGCCATAAACAGCTAATAAATCCTCCGCATGCTTTTCTATCGAGAGAGCCTCTATTCGAGCATAACGCCCTTCTAAGAAATCAATAGAAGGCAGTGCACCGGGTGTATAACCTTCCATTGACTCACCAATCATCTGACCATATTCGTTTACTGGCATTTTTCTTCTCCTTGTTTTACGCTGAAAATACTATATCACAAATTGTTCTCTTTGGAAACTGGCACTGTCTTCAAACTTCATCCTCAACACTATATTAGTGACCCGTTTTCTGTCTTTTATCCTCTAAGGCTTGATTAATTCGTTGGGTGAGTTTGTGAGTTTGCCAGATTTGATACAACCATATCAATCCATAAATTAACAAGAAAAAGAACCAAAGCAAGGGACTCCACAAGGCTGAACCCCAGCCAAAAAATAGAGAGGTCAATACTAAGATAGTAGCTGTCACTAATAAATGAACTCCTACACGTATACTAAAAGCAAGAAACTCTAGCTTTTCAAGTATTAAAGTCAATACCCCCATAATTCCACCCATTAAAAACAGAGCTAGAATATTTTTTGTCATTGGTTCAGGATAGGTAATGCTTGGATAACACTGAGCTAATAACATCATACTCAAATAAAAGAAGGAAGCCGTGCGCATTCCCGATACAAAATAATCAATTAATCGTTTCATGATTTTCTCCTATAAACCTAGATAATTCATTAAGGACTTAACGTATTTCCGACTCACACTAGATTTGATGCCCCGAGTCATTTTAGCCATCATGTTCCCTGAAAAGCTATCCGATAATGACTCTAAATGGTCAATGTTTATAATTGAATGTCGTGATATCTGTATAAAATTACGTCGGTTAATCCGATTCTGAAAGTTTGTCAATGTTTCCTTAGTTTTATAAATCCCGTCTACCGTATAAATGGTCAACAAGTTCTTATCGATATCTGCTAGAATAAGATCCTCAATTTTCACCATAACCAGATGATCATCCGTTCGAATAGGAATGACCACCTGATTGGTCGTTGAAAATTGTTCTAAATACTCCATGACTTCCCTTGCTTGGTCTGTTAACTGAGCTGCCTGAATTACAATATGTGGGTCCTTTTCGGAAAACTCTGTCTTCATTTCAAAACGAATCTTCATTTTCTCTCCAATATGCCTTTATTTTCTCTTGCTAAACACTTTAACAAATAAAAGCCAAAGAAGAATAGCAACGAGACTGATAATAACCACTATAAAGTATGTCTCTTCCTTTGTCAATAGTTCTTGCCAGTTGATTTGGATTCCCATTTTTTCTTGAAATTCCTTTAACAATCTGCTGTTTCCTGTAAATGCGGTCTCTAATGGTTCTTTCATTAAAATTTGTCGATAAAGAGAAGCAATATAAGTTGCAGGGGTACACTTCATGATAATCTGTGCAAAATCAGGTAGAACTCCAATAGGGACATAAGTTCCTACTAAAAATCCAGAAGCAGTTCCCACTATAGTTGCCAGTTTGCCAAGACTATCTACAGATTGAAAACGATAAATCAAGAGAATATTTATCAAACTTGAAAGCAGACTACTTAACAACATAATCAAAGCAATTTCCGGTAAATGACTGATAACTGGACTTTCTTTAAAATAAAGCCCCATAACAGCAAGCATAAACACCTGCATGACAAAAGAGATGGCAATACTACTGATTAGATAGGACACCTGTAAACCCCAGCTACCTAAATCTGTCAAGAAGAGATCTTGATCCACTTGATTTTCACGATCCTGTACCATTTGTGTAAGAGCCGTAAAACTGGTTGTAATCCCAGTCGCAGCCAAGATCCCACCCATCAGCCAGTTATTTAAAAGGTTCGTATTATCAGGGAGTTGGGACCAAGCATCCGTTAAGTTCTTCTGCAAAAAAATGATATAAAGGAGGAAAGAAATCAATGCCCCCAATAATGAGAAAAATACTCCTGAACGATTACGAAAATATAAGATAAAATTCCGTTTCAATAAAGCTAACATTAGCGAACCTCTCTTCCTGTAAGTGCAATAAAGGCATCATCCATGGTACCTGGACGAAACTCAAAAGAATCAATTTCTTCTCGTACTTTTGCCAAATATTCAATAGCTTCCAGTGATGTCCTTGGATAAAAAAGATATTCCAACTCATTTTCTTCCTTTACTGTCATTCCAGTCTGTAGCAACTTTTCTAAATCCTTCATTTCCTTAAAACGAATTTTTAAGATATTAGATGCATACTGACTTTTGATAGCAGTCGCAGAACCTTGCGCAATCACTTTCCCATGATCAACGATATAGATCTGATCCGCTTCATCCGCTTCATCCAGATAATGAGTCGTTAAGATAATAGTCATCCCTTCATCCTTTTGTAGTCGAGATAGTAAATCCCAAATGGCTTTGCGAGTCTGAATATCTAGACCTGTCGTTGGTTCATCTAAGAAAAGAATATCTGGCTGTGAAAGAAGAGCACGCGCAATATCAACCCTACGTTTTTGCCCACCTGACAAAGTCCCATATAGTTGTTTCTGGAAAGCAGTCAAACCTAATTGTTGGATCAAATCATCCACACGACTTGCTACAATCTCCTTATACTGTTGAGCACGAATCGCAAGATTTTCCCTAACCGTCAACATCTCATCCAGTACACTAGCTTGAAAAACTACTCCGATTTTCGTATTTGGCGCATATCGAATCTGACCTTTTGTCGGCTTTTTCAAACCGATTAACATGGAAATGGTGGTTGATTTTCCTGCACCATTTGGACCCAAAATAGCATTAAAACTCCCTTTTTCAAACTCTAACTGAATATCGTCAACAGCCATATAATCGCCGTACCGTTTAATCAAATGTTTAGCTTGTAAAATCATATTTATTTCCTCCTCTTTACCTCACCAGTTTAACAAAAATAATGAAAGAAAAATCGACTTTTGAGATAAGTGGTTAAAATGAGAGGTTAAGTGGTGAGATGATTAGGGTTAAGTTAAAGTAGAGAAGGCTACAGCCATTTTTCTCCTACCGAATTGCTAAATGAAGCTTAAAAACACTTACAAAAACACATTATATTTTTAAATATGCGCTATAAAAGAGATGTTTTACCGCATCTGGCCGAAAAATTCAAGAATCGGTAGTATTATTCTCGCCAAATCAAACAATAAAAAATTAACTAGAAATCATGACACACAATCCCTTCTATCAAAATGAAACTGCTGAATATGATATGATTGAATTGGAAGCAAGTAAGTATTGTCCTGAATTTGAAACTTCCATTAGCCAAATTTTTGACGACAAGTAAATCCATTAGGAAATAATATATGAAAAGAATTTTCAATACAAGCAAAAAACAGCTCTTTTTATCCGAGAAGAACTGTTCTATTTTATGAAAGAGAAAGTCACTAGTAACTCTTGTACTTCTCTCTACGTTTTTACTGTTTGAGTTCAAATTTCTCTTATTTTAGTGTTTGCTTTTGTAGACTGAACTACCAACCAGAACTGTGTTTTTATCTTAGTTGGAACTATTATAGTACGGTTCAGCACTATCTACAAATTTTTCAGATGTGTATCAAAATAATTTATCGTGGCAAACCAAGAGTCTACACTTTCTTTCATTAATAAGCGCCAATCTTTTCGATAACGATGATTCGCTTGATAAGCAACCGTCAACATATGCCCTGTTTCATGGTATTTTTTAAACAAAATGGATTCCCCTTTATAATGTGAAATGATATCATCTATCGCGGATGATGCATTCCATATTTCATCAACATCGCTTCCTAGTAATAATAAAGGAGAGGAAATTTTACTCACATCAATCTGGGCCCTACTATCTTCAGGAATATGTTTTCCAAAAAACTTGTTTAACAAGTAATTTCCTAACTGAAATTTTTGATACGGAAGTTCTTTTTGCAAATATGTCCAAGAAGATGAATGAGAGTTGAGTTTTCCCTTTATTCCCTCAAATATTACATTTGAGGGGGAATTGAGTACCAAACATTGCACATCATCCAAAATACTTTGTCCAGCCAGAACAAGCTCTGCTCCTTTAGAGCGACCATATATTCCTATTTTTGTATTATCAACTTGAGGATGATGGTATAGAAAATCTTTCGCCTCCTCCAGACATTCTATCGGAATTCGTTCTAAATTTTGAGATAATCCCTCTAAACCAAAATAAGCTATCGCAAGACAAATATAGCCTCTTGAAGATAAAAGTTGGGCAATATTCTGAGCTTTTTCAATTCTTCCCTCACTACCGCTAACAATAATCACGGCTGGCGCCCTTCTTAACTTTTCATCATAGAATAATCGACCTTGAAAATGCTTGTCATAGATATCTTGATATCTTACTCCTAGATTCATATAACGCCTTACGAAACTTTGCTCCGCGACCACATCTTTCCCCAGCTTGATTTTAATTTCAACACCAAAACAATCTCGTAATGGAATTCTATCAAGAGAACTCGGTAATCTCCTTTTCCTATTCTTCAACGGTTTCGCATTAAAGAATAATCCCATTTCTGAAACCCCTTTATAAGATCCCGAAATAGATGCTGTCTGAGAGGTATCAATCATACCGTCCTGATCAGATAAAAAAATTGCGGTTGATTTCCATATAACATCATGATCTAAAAGCAAGGGAGCATTTATACAGTAATAATCAGACAGGTACATTTCTACACAATACATTGCCCTTGGTTCTAAACCATTAATAGCAATATAAAAAGATTCATCCGCTAAATCTGTTTGTGAAATCAGTTCTATGTTTACAGTCATATCTTCTCCTTTTTGTTAATTCACTTAACAATTATATTTGAAATTTACCGTGACTTTTACCACGGTAATTCTATCCACACCTTTTCAATATCATCCATCAATTTCACAACTGTTTTAAGTTCCACCTCGCTATAGTTGTTTAAAACTGAAAAGATTGATTTTTCAATATATGCTTGTTGCTCCTTATGGATTTTAAAAATTTCGATGCCTTTTTCAGATAATCTCAAATATTTATTTTTCCCATTATTCAGATCAAAATCAAAAACAACTAAATTTTTTTGAATCAATCTCCTAACACTTTGAGTTATTGCACTTCTTGAAACTTCTAATAATTCAGATAATTTTACTAGATTTAAGGGCTGATTTTCCCCAATCACAACAATCAAATGTACCTCATTCAACGTAATGGATTTGTCAACACCACTTTTATGTTGATTTTTTTTTAACTGTTCAAACGCTAAAATAAATCTATTGAAACGATTATTAAATGCAATAAATTCTTTTTTATCCATAATCTCTCTTTCTTTTGTTAATTATATTAACAAAAGAGAAACTTCCTGTCAAATAAAAAATCCTCCAGATTCTACTCTGAAGGATTCATTTCTTATTTCACAACAATGTTAACCAATTTATTCGGTACCGCAATCACTTTCACGATTTCCTTACCGTCAATTTCTGCTTTGACTTTTTCATCCGCTAGAGCAATTTCTTGCAATTCTTCGCGTGATAGGTCTTTAGCAACCATGAGTTTGGCACGAACTTTTCCTTTGATTTGGACAACGATTTCGATTTCGTCTTCAACTAATTTGCTTTCATCCCAAGTTGGCCAAGCTACATAAGAGATAGATTCTCCTGTTGCTGCAACTGTTTGCCAGAGCTCTTCTGCCAAGTGAGGTGCAAATGGTGCAATCAACTGAACGAAGCCTTTGGCGTAGTCTACATAAAGTTTGTCTTCCTTGTTGGCAGCGTTGACAAAGACCATAAGTTGGGCAATGGCTGTGTTGAATTTCAATGATTCTATTTGCTCTGTGACAGCTTTAACGGTTTCGTTGTAAACCTTGTCGAGAGAGCCATTGTTTTCTGCAACAATTTCCTTGCTTGTAATCAAACGGTAAACACGGTCAAGGAACTTACGGCTTCCTTCCAGACCTTCTTCTGACCAAGCGATTGAAGCATCAAGTGGCCCCATAAACATTTCATAAACACGAAGGGTGTCGGCACCGTATTGTTCCACCACATCGTCTGGGTTAACCACGTTCTTGAGCGATTTAGACATCTTGGCTGGTGCTTGCTCCAACTCTTCCCCTGTTTCTACATGGAAGAAAGAACCGTCACGTTTTTCAACCTTATCGGTTGCCACAAGAGCGCCACGGTGATCACGGTAGCTTGTTCCCAAAATCATTCCTTGGTTAAAGAGTTTTTGGAATGGTTCCTTAGTCGGAACAACACCGAAGTCATAGAGGAATTTATGCCAGAAACGAGCGTAAAGCAAGTGAAGAACGGCATGCTCTGCACCACCCACATAGATATCTACTGGCAACCATTGTTTGAGAAGATCCTCATCGGCCAATTTCTCAGTATTGTGTGGGTCAATATAGCGGAGGTAGTACCAGCTTGAACCTGCCCATTGTGGCATAGTGTTGGTTTCACGACGACCTTTGACACCATCTGCACGAGTCACTTCAAGCCAATCTGTCAAGTTAGCCAATGGACTTTCCCCTGTACCTGAAGGGCGGATATCCTTGGTTACAGGCAAGACAAGTGGCAATTCACTCTCAGGGACAGCTGTTGAAGTTCCATCTTCCCAATGAATGATAGGAATTGGCTCACCCCAGTATCGTTGACGGCTAAAGAGCCAGTCGCGGAGACGGTAGGTAACCTTCTCTTGTCCACAGCCTTTTTCTTCCAACCAAGCCACGATCTTGGTAATAGCGTCTTCTTTGTTGAGTCCATCTAGGAAGTCTGAATTAACATGAAGGCCATCCTCTGTGTAGGCAGCTTCTTCAACATTTCCACCTTCCAGCACCTCTACGATTGGAAGATCAAATTGTTTGGCAAATTCCCAGTCACGTTGGTCATGGGCAGGTACAGCCATAACGGCACCTGTTCCATAACTAGCAAGAACATAGTCGGCAATCCAGATTGGAATTTCCTTACCATTGACAGGGTTGATGGCATAAGCACCAGTCCAAACACCAGTTTTTTCTTTGGCAAGGTCTGTACGAGCTAAGTCAGACTTAAGGCTAGCTTGGTGTTTATAGTCTGCTACAGCTTCTGCTTGCTCTGAACTTGTGATAGCATCTACTAATTCATGTTCAGGAGCCAAGACAGTGAAAGTCGCACCGAAAAGAGTATCAGGACGAGTAGTAAAGACAGTGAATTCCTTGTCTGTTCCTTTTACTTTGAAAGTTACATTGGCACCAGTTGATTTACCAATCCAGTTGCGCTGCATGTCCTTAATAGACTCTGGCCAATCTAGTTCATCTAAGTCATTGAGCAAGCGCTCTGCGTAAGCTGTGATTTTGAGCATCCATTGGCGCATTGGTTTACGGACAACTGGATAGCCTCCTCGCTCAGATGTTCCATCAGGAAGAACCTCTTCGTTGGCAATGGCTGTTCCCAATTCCTCAACCCAGTTTACTGGTACTTCCGCTTCATAAGCCAAGCCTTTTTCGTAAAGCTTAGTGAAAATCCATTGAGTCCACTTGTAGTAGTTTGGATCTGTCGTGTTAACTTCACGATCCCAGTCATAAGAAAATCCAAGCGCATTGATTTGGCGTTTGAAGTTAGCAATGTTCTCAGCTGTAAATTCTGCTGGGTCATTACCAGTATCCATAGCGTATTGCTCTGCAGGCAAACCAAAAGCATCCCAACCCATTGGGTGAAGGACATTGTAGCCTTGCGCACGTTTGTATCGGCTGAGGATATCGGTTGCTGTATAACCTTCTGGGTGTCCTACGTGCAGACCCGCTCCAGATGGATAAGGGAACATGTCGAGAGCATAAAACTTCGGTTTTGAGGCATCTGTTCCTGTCTTAAATGTATGGTGTTCTGCCCAGTAGCCCTGCCACTTAGGCTCAATTTCTTTATGATTGTAAAAACTCATGGTCTCTCTCCAATTTTGTGATGTTACTATTATACCATTTTTGAGGGAATTTGAAATGTGTTAAAAGAAAAAACTGTATACTGTATTTCATTAATTTTGATGGCTCTGAATTGCTCTATCACCCACTTTTTTATCCTATATGCGGGAAATCAAGAGCAAAACAAGAAGCTTATCTCTTATAACACAAAACACTAATTTTAGACCGAAGATACGACTGGAATGCTAATTAATGTATTTATAATAAATAGCCGACAACCTATGTCGCTTTTTGATTTATGAAGAACGTCGAATTCAATACGAGGATCAATAAAAGACTACCATTTGGAAAACAGTAGTCCTTATTGTTTATTTTGAATTTACATAGGCGTCTACAGCGATGATAGCTTGAGCAACATCTGAAGGCGAAATCTTAAACGGCATCTGATGGATTGTCTCACCCTCCATAGTTGCTTGTTTACCAACTTTTATTAAATCATCATATCCAACTTGATCTAAATGCATTTCTTTTAGAGTTGTTGGCATACCAATTTTTTTGTAAAACTCAATATACTTATCAAGTTCTTCTTTAGGTCTATTTTCCAATAATAGTTGTACCAAAGTTCCATAAGCTACTTTTTCACCATGTGTTAAATGATGAATGTCACCTGTCAATGCAGTAAAACCATTATGAATTGCATGCGCCGCAGCTAATCCTCCACTTTCAAAACCTAGGCCACTCAATAAAGTATTAGCTTCAACAATATTTTCTAATGCTGGTGTCACCACTTTAGCTTCACAAGCTGCCATAGCCTGTAAACCATCTGCAAACAGCGTTTCTTCACATTTCTTCGCAATTGCAACTCCAGCCAACGTTTGCTGTTGTCCCAACATAGTTTTTCCATTTGCCTGCATAACCGCACGCGCCTCAACCCAAGTTGCTAAACCATCTGCAATACCAGATGCTAATAAACGCTTAGGGGCTTGTGAAATAACTTTTGTATCAACCAAAACTAAATCTGGATTTTTAGAATAAAATAGATAATGATCAAATGCACCTTCATCTGTATAAATAACAGATAAAGCAGATACAGGTGCGTCGGTCGATGCAATTGTTGGAGCAATAATAACAGGCTTTTCAATTAAATCTGCAATAGCTTTTGCGCTATCAATCGTCTTTCCCCCACCAAGACCGATAATACTATCACAATTTTCTTTCTCAGCCAAGGCAACAACTCGATTGATTTCATTGTCAGAAGCTTCACCATTAAATAGCGTCAGAACAATATGGAAACCATACCTATGTAGGTAATCTTCAAATCGTTTTCCAACAATATCATAAACCAACTGATCGCATAATAGAATAGGACGATTTCCCAAATCCAAAATTGATTTGGCATTTTCAAACAAGGCATTTTCCCCCTGAATATATCTAGAAGGACTAGCAAAAATTCTCATATGTATCTCCTCTCTATCTAAATGGAACGACTATTTTGAATAACAAACCAATCGTCAGAAAAATCATCAACCGCCTTTTGGATAGATGGCATGGCGAAAGCTGATTCAAAAACATCTGCTCCTGCTGTAACAGCATGCGCACCTGCAGCTAAAGCATTATTTACTTGTGCTACATTTTTAAAGGATGCAGCTAAAATCTTACTAGGAGAGTTCTGTCTATCAATAGCAAGAGCTAATTGACGAATGACAGAATTTGAATCAATGTTCAGATTTTCCATCCTATTATAATATGGAGCTAGGTAATCCGCTCCTGCTTCGATAGCTAAGAATCCCTGAATAACCGTATAAATAGCTGTTGCAGTGATATGGTAGCCCTCTTTTTTTAGCACCTTTATTGCACGTAATCCAGCTGGAGTAACAGGTACTTTGATAAATACATCATCTCCTGCTTGTCCTCGAATTTCATGAGCATCCTTTAAGATGCCTTCAAAATCTTGAGAAATCACCTGAACATGAATAGAGGGTGCAGAGCCAATCAATTCTCTTACATCTTTGATTCGTTCAAAAAAATTAATAGAACCCTCTCTTTTTGCAATAGTGGGATTTGAAGTTACCCCAGCTAGCGGTAAAATTTCAGACCATTTTTTAATCTCATCTAAATTTAATGTGTCAAGCATAAATTCCATAAAAAGAACCTCTTTATTTTACAATGTATGCTCAGTACGTCCTATAATATCATCTTGGGTTGCCTTAGAAAGAACATTGAAGAATGCAGAGTATCCTGCAACACGAACAATTAAATCTCTGTGTTTTTCAGGATGTTTCTGAGCGTCAATCAACGTCTCTCTGGAAACAACATTGTATTGAATATGGTACCCATGTAAACGATTAAAGAATGTTCGTAACAAAGCAATTAGTTTTAATTTATCTTCTTCTTTGGCTAACGTTTGAGGATTTACTTTCTGATTTAAGAGAACCCCACCTACGATTTCATCTGTTGGTAATTTTGAAACAGATTTTAAAACAGATGTAGGGCCGTGTTGATCCATATTATGTGATGGTGAACAACCCTCTGCTAACGGTGTACCCGCGTTGCGTCCATCTGGCGTTGCTAATGTTCCACGTCCCTGTCCTACGTTGGCTGAGATAGAAGATGTTCCTGAATAACGAATTCCTCCAATAGGACCTCTTCCATAACGTGTATTAGGATATTTAGCAATTTCATCAACATAAATGTCATAAGCAGCAGTAACCAATTTGTCGGCATAATCATCATCATTACCGTACTTAGGTGCATCATGAATCAACATTTCTTGAATGACCTTACCTTCTTCCCCGGCATAATCTGTTTCCAGTGCATGCCAAAGCTGACTTGGGCTTATACGTTCTTCCTCAAATACCAATTTTTTAATTGCAGCTAATGAATCCGACAAATTTGCAATTCCAACTTGCAAACCTGATATATAATCATATACTGCTCCACCTTCTTTAAGGTGTTTTCCACGACCAATACAATCATCAGTCAATGCTGAACATAGAATATCAGGAACTTCTCGTTCCAATGATAAATCAATAGAATTTTCAACAATAACACTCATTCGTGTCAAATATCTTAGTGTTTTATCCCAAGCATTTTCTAATTCAGAAAAGTTCTTCATATCCTTAAAATGACCAAAGCTTGGTGCAAACCGTTTACCCGAAGCCGGATCAATTCCATCATTCATCGTGATAAGTAGAACCTTAGGGAAGTTCATATAACTCATACCTGTGCAACGATAGCCCCATTTCCCTGGAACTGCCGTTTCAACACATCCAATGGCACTGTAATCATAAGCATCATCTTCCAATACTCCTTTTGCAATAAAAGAAGGAATAATAATCTCATCATTATTAAATGCAGGCATACCAAAACCAAGTTTCATCACTTCAATACACTCATTCATGAAACGAGCATCTAAACCTGCATGGTAACGTACAGTTAGATTAGGTTGCGGTAGATGGGTTTGTGCAACTGATTTTAATACCAAATAAGATAATGGGTTAACAGCATCCTTCTTATCTCGAGTCTGTCCACCAATGGTAACATTTTGATATAAAGGACTTCCTGCTGAAGAAAATGTATGTGCTTGACTGCGAACCTTATTAATTGTAATTGTCTTAATCCAAAGATTTGTCAGACGTTCAACAATGCTATCTTCTGTTTCTTTACCACTTTCTAAATCAGCCTTCATATATGGATACATATATTGATCAAAACGACCATATGAAAGAGAGTGGCCATTAGATTCAATTTGTAAAATACATTGAATAAACCAAACTGATTGAATAGCTTCTGCAAAAGTAGTTGCCGGTTCATATGGGACTCTAGAGCAAATATCTGCAATCTCAAGTAATTCTTTCTTACGTTTAGGATTTGCATTTTCGGCTAAATTTTTAGCAAGAGCAACAAAGCGATTTGCATATACTTTAATAGCATCGATTACGATAAATATAGAGTCGTAAAAATGATATTTATCAATACTTGCTGGATCTGTTAAATCTAGAGCTGCTTTCGCTTTACGAGCTCGCTCTTCAAAACCTCTTAAACCAAATTGCAACAGTTTCTGATAGTTAACTGCTAAGTGAGCATCTCCAGAATTCATCTTACCTTCCATACCGAAGAATCCTGTTTCCATATAAACAGACACTTCTTCAGGTAACAAGGCACCAGCTCTAGCACGTAAATTATTATTTTCCCAAAACGGAGCAATACTTCTAAGTTGTTCTTTTGTTTCTTCAGTAATATAGAAAACATCTCCATCACGCTTTTCAAAAAGATCCAACTCATTGAGAACAAATTCTAGCGTATATTCTGGAAAAATAGGAGCATCTTTATTGGAAGAAGCTTGATTTCCCGCAATCATAGATTCTTCTTCGATATAGATAGTCATATTTTCCAAAATTTCTTTCAGCATATAGGCGCGTTTTAGGACATTAGGTTGTTCCTTATATCGATCATAAGCGCGTGTTGCTAGAACCGCTCTCTCAGCATCAATATAAGGTTTTTTATTTAAAACATCTTCTCGATATTTGTTCATCCTTTCAGTAAGGCTACCAAAATATTCTGTCTTAATTGTCGTTCTTGCTACTTCTTTATTTACCATAATAAGCACCTTTCTTTCGAAAATATTTTTGTTTCTTTCGAAAATATAATACCTGGTTTTTTAGAAAATTTCAAGCTTTTAACTAGAAAAACTTTAACTCTCTAATTTTTAGCACAAATGTGTGTGTTTAATGATAATACACAAATGTTTTTTTAGAATTATCATGCTTCATTCTGACAAGCTAAACGATCCTGTACTTTAAAGAATGGGAAATAAACTAATGTAGACATCGCTAATATCACCAGCTGAGTAATAACTCCTTGCCATCCACCAACCATAAATCCTGATATAATAGCTGGGGTGCTCCAAGGTAATGTAACTCCTGAAAATGGCTGCATGAAACCTGTTGCAATAGCTCCATATACTATAACAGCTGCAAGTACAGGAACAAGAATGAAAGGTACAAACATAACTGGATTCATGACAATCGGAAATCCAAATACAACTGGCTCATTTACGTTAAATATTGCTGGAAAAGCTGCTACTTTCCCTAACGCTTGGTACTGTTTAGATTTTGATGCAAAAAGCATCGCAACTACAAGTCCAAACGTAATTCCTGAACCAGATAGAATTAAAAATGAATCTAAAAATTGTTGAGTAACAATATGTGCACCATTTTCTAATGATAGATTCCCAGAGGCTAACATAGCTTTATTAGCATCAAGATTAGATAAAAGCAGAGCTGTCACTACTCCATTTACTACCGATTGTCCATGAACACCAAACCACCACAAAAATGATATAAAGAATGCAATTCCAATTGCACCATACAAAGATCCAGTTAAACCTTGCAATGGAACTTGAATAGCAGAATAAATCATTTCTATGAATGTTCCGCCATTAGTCAATGAGCTCGCTAAAATATATACAATCATAGAAAGTAAGAAAATTACAAATGCTGGAATCATTGCTTCAAACTGTTTCGCAATAGCTTGTGGAACTTGTTCTGGCATCTTAATAACAATTTTTCTCTTTATAAAGAAGGTATAAATGCTTCCTACTACCAAACCTATAATGATAGCACCGATAATTCCTTGACCTCCAAACCAAACTTTACTAATAGCATCCCCAATTGCCTCACCTTGTTTAGGGATATAAGATGATCTTAGCAAAATAAAGAATGCAGATACAGATAGAACCCCAGCTGGCAAAGCCTCTACTCCGCTATTCTTAGCATAAGAATAGGCAATTGAAAAACAAGAAATTAGACCCATAATCGCAAAAGTTCCTGAATATACTTGCATAAACGGCTCTGTCCAATTTGCTCCAAATACACTAGCAATGCTCTTGTTTAATCCTTCAAATGGCAATTGTCCCATAATCAAGAATAAACTACCAACTACTGTCAATGGCAAAATTGCTAACATACCATCTTTTAGAGCTATAATACCACGCATATTCACAAACTTCATCATAGGTGCAATGATTTTTTGAACATCCATCTTTGCCATAATAAATCTCCTTTTCTTACCCACTAATCAAAGATAGGGCCAAATCTAATACTTTTTTCCCATCTAACATACCATAGTCCATCATCGGAATAACAGCTATCGGAACATCACACTTATCACAAATTTCTTTTGATTTATCTAATGTATAAGCAACTTGAGGCCCCAACAGTGCAACATCTAGATTTGGGGCATAATCCGCTAATTTAGACTGAGAAAACGCCTCTATTTCTGCCTCAACTCCACTAGATTGCGCTGCAATTTTCATATTATTTACAAGCATACCAGTAGAAAAGCCTGCTGCACAAAACAAACCAATCTTCACCATTATATTTTCCTCCTCTATGTTAATACTCTAGTATTATTTTTTGTGAAGTTCTTTTCTCAAACTAATAATTTCTTTGATTAAATTAATCTCCGTCATACTAGTCATGAGATGATCTTGTGAATGAACAAAGAGAGCTGTTATTTCTGTCTTTGTACCAGACGCTTCCTGTGCCAAGAATTTTGTTTGTAGATTATGGGCTTCTAATAAGGCTGCATCAGCTAACTGGATTTCTTCTTCACATCGTTCACATGTACCGTTTTTTATATAATCTAACGCTTTATAAATATGTTGTTTCGCATCGCCAGCATATAAAATTAAACCCATGATAATTTGATCTGGAACAATAATTTCCATAAATTCCTCCTCATTTCACTATGTAAAAAGCTTTTTCATTTGAAATTTTAAAATTTTCTTTTGTAACTATAGAATACAACTACATAATAAACTTGTCAATCTAAAGACAACAAATAAACTATTTTTATTTATATAAGCACAAATGTGCAATTGATTAAAAAGAAAAAACGATAAACTGATATCAGTCTATCATTTTCACTCGCATAAAATATTTCGAAAAGAAAAATCACCATCTTCTTCTAAAACTTTTAAAATTGTATTTTTATCTGTAATCAGATGATTTACTAGATTAGCACGTAATACAGAAAGAATCGCAGATACTTTCGTATCACCATAAGCAACAGCTAAACTTTGAGGAATATTTTTTAAATCTTCCAAAGAGATTGCTATCGTTCTTTCCTGTAAGTTCTCATAAACTTCTTTACCTTTTGAATCAAAGAATCGACAACAAATTTCCCCTACAGTTTTAACTTTTGTCAATTCTTTAAAGTCATCCTCTGTAAGCATGTCTAACCATTGATGTTTTCCTTTATTACTAAAATCACCAATCCCAACCACAACTATATCTAAATCTTTCCAACTATTTTTCAAATCTTCAAAATATCTTGATTGCAAAATACCATCTGCTAACAATTTATTTTCTTGCACAATTGTTGCATTCATAAATGTACACTCTCCATGAAATTTTCTAGACATTTCATAAATCAGTGTATTCACATGGTATTTAGCGTGTATGTGACTAGGACCACCTGCTAGAGGATAGAAGTGAACATTTCGAACACTTTTGCTGTGGATTAAATCTACTAAATTACTTAAACTTTTTCCCCAAGAAAAGCCAATTTTCATATTATCATCAATTAAATTCCTAAGGACACCTGCTGCAACTTGAGAAATTCTTTCAGATAAAATTGTTGGATTGTCATCAAATTCATTTGGAATAATTTCTAAACTTTCCAGACCATATTTTTCTTTTACATAATTTTCCAACTTAAACATATTGGTATCAAAATTCTCTATTTCAATTTTAACAATTCCTGCATTCCTTGCTTCTGTTAACATTCTACTAATAGAGGTTCTATAAATTCCTAATTTTGCTGCTATTTGTGACTGATTTAAGTTTTCAATATAATACAGATAAGCAATTTTAGAGAGTAGTTTATTCCTATCTTGATTCATACACTTAACCTCTTACGAAACTACCTTAACCATTATCCCAGCATTTTCTAATGTAGCTATATTTTGTTTAGAAAGTTTTTCGTCTGTTATTACTTCATAGACTTGACTTAAAGCAAATCTTCTTACTGTACCCCTTTTATCAAATTTACTTGAGTCAGTTAGCACAATGACTTTATCCGACGCTGCTGAAATATATTGAACTACCTCACTGCGCATTAAATCTTTTCCTGTAAAGCCCATCTCTTTATCGTAGCCATCTGTCCCAACAAAAGCTTGACGCACATGAAAAGTCTGTATCATTTCTTTTAATAAAGGTCCTACGGTAACCTGTGAATCTTTCTGAAACTCTCCACCAAGAACAATAACACGACATGAATCATAACCTCTTACAAAATTTGCTATAAAAAATGAATTTGTTACAATAGTGACATTTCTTTTTTGCTTGCAAATTTCCTCAGCAAGTAAAGCACAGGTTGAACCAGATTCTATCATTATTGTTTCATTATCTGATACCAATTTTACTGCTTCTTGAACAATTTTTCTCTTAATTTCATAATTAATTGACAAGCGTACATTTAAGTCATCTCCACTATTTAACACAGCATATCCATGCTCTCTGTGTAATAAGCCTTTTGACTCTAATTTATCTAAATCTTTTCTAATCGTTACTTTCGATACATTTAATTTTTCCGATAATGTATTAACATCAATCTTTTCATATTCTGATACTAATTTAATAATTTGTTCCAATCTTTTCATTTTACACCTCCGTTTTATTCTACCAAAATAAAAAGCAAAAAACAACAAATTAAACTTTCGTTCGTAATTGTTTTTCTTTCGTTTTTGTGATAGGATAGAATTATAAAGAGGAGGAACTCTTATGGAAATATCTAAAGGAATTATTTTTAATATTCAACACTTTTCAATTCATGACGGTCCGGGTATTCGTACAACTGTTTTTTTAAAAGGATGTCCTCTGCGCTGTCCATGGTGTTCTAATCCTGAATCTCAAAGAATGAAACCTGAAAAAATGAAAGATGCTCAACGAGAAAAATTCACTTTAGTAGGTGAAGAAAAAACTGTAGAAGAAATTATTACAGAGGTATTAAAAGATAAAGAATTTTACGAAGAATCCGGTGGAGGTTTAACTTTATCAGGGGGTGAAATATTTGCTCAGTTTGAATTTGCTAAAGCCATCTTAAAGTCAGCTAAAGAACATCACATACACACTGCCATTGAAACTACTGCCTTTGTTGATCATGAAAAATTTGTTGATTTAATCCAATATGTGGATTTTATCTACACAGACCTAAAACATTATAATTCTATAAAACATAAAAAAGTGACTGGAGTTTTTAATCAAATGATTATTAAAAACATTCATTATGCTTTTTCTCAACATAAAACTATCGTTTTAAGAATCCCAGTTATCCCTGATTTTAACAATAGTTTAGAGGATGCAGAAGAATTCGCTACTCTATTTAACTCATTAAATATCGACCAAGTTCAACTACTCCCTTTTCATCAATTTGGTGAAAACAAATATCGTTTATTAAATCGGAAATATGAAATGGATGGAGTCAACGCACTTCATCCTGAAGATCTTATTGATTATCAAAAGGTATTTCTGAACCATCATATTAATTGTTATTTCTAGTTCATTTCCTTGAAATGCTCTAGCTATTTGCAGATAACAAGCATCTATAATACATACTTAACTTTTCAAAAGGTTTAGCTAAAAAATTTTAGCCAAACCTTTTCTATTTTACCTTGCTCTAGAATTTTTAAACTGCTATACTTATAACAGAAAACCCTTCCAAGGAGGTAGCGGATGTCTCATTCCTTTAAAAAATCTCTCCAAAAAGAAATTCTCCATAGAAGCTCTATCGCAGCCTTTATGACCTCTCTTTTACTACTCATTTTACTTTTTGGTTTTTCCTATTTTTTACAAAAGCAACAACTCTCCAAAGACACGAGACAGATTGTCAAACAAGTTCAAGAGATGAAAGAAGCAAATAATGAGCTCCTGACCACTATGAACTATAAAATGATTCCTGGATTTTTGGATGGCAAACACACAGAGAGAGAAGTCTTTAGCTTATTTTACGAGACAAAAGCTAAATTAAAACTTAGTTCTGACCTCATTATCCTAAGTGATACAGGTGAATTACTATTTAGTACCAATCGCAATCATCAAGAAAGTATTTTATCTCCCTACTATCTAAAACTGCTCATTCAAAATCCTTCTCAAGAAAAAGTTACAGAAAAAATTGCACTCTCTTCAGATAAGCAACATTACACACTCTTTATCAAACCACTACTTCAAAACCAACGAGTTATAGCCTATACGATTGCTTTCGTAAATGAGAATGATTTCATCTCAAGTTTCCCAATGATAAATTCTAAATACATCATTACCGATAGCTTTGGAAATATGTTTTCCAACAATACAAACCAGTTCACTCGCTCCACTCTTGAAAAATTTGATGAAAAACTCCTACA
The DNA here is from genome assembly GCF_963518475.1 of uncultured Streptococcus sp. GTDB lineage: Bacteria > Bacillota > Bacilli > Lactobacillales > Streptococcaceae > Streptococcus. The sequence goes on from NZ_CAUQJA010000019.1 coordinate 27,966, forward strand.
CTCTCGTACCCACTGGTATGAGAATGAACCGCTTATTGTTCAAAAAGAAAAAGTCGGTGCTATTTTTTCAATCTATACTTTTCAATCCTTTTTTCCTATTCCTAGCTTACTCGGCCTAGCCTCCATTCTCACCTTATGTATATTCTTCCTCTACTTCTGGCAAGCAAGACGAATTGCTCATAAGATTGCTACACACAACGCTGTTCCTATTGAAAGCTTAGTTTACCAACTTCAAGAAATTCCCAAACAAGCAGAAAAAAGACTTTCTCTACAAACAGGTGATGAGTTTGAATTTATGGCCGAAAAAATTAATAATATGTTGTATGAATTAGATCAACTTCATCAGAAAATGTTGACCATCGAAAAAGAAAAGTGGATTTTTGAAAGAAAAATGCTGGAAGCTCAGTTCAATCCTCATTTTCTCTACAATACGCTTGAGACAATTAAAATTACTTCTTTAATGGATGCAGCTCTCACACAAGACCTGATTCAAAATCTCACGCGCATTCTTCGCTACAGTATCACCGATTTAGAAAAAGAAACAACCATTTGCCAAGATTTAAAGATTATAGAGGATTACCTTATTATTCATAAGATTCGTTTTGAGCACTTTTCCTATGATATTGTCTGCCCAGAAACTGTCGATAATCAACCTATTCCTAAACTTTTCTTGCTTCCTCTAGTAGAAAATGCTATAAAATATGGGATGCAATACCGTATTGATCTTCATATTGATATCCAAATTACCTTGGAAGCAGATTCTCTAACTTTTTTAGTCAAGGATAATGCTGGAGGACTCACAAAACAAGAGCGACTCGCTATTTTAGACTCTTTAGAAAGCCCTCATACCCAGCATGGCATCGTTAACAGCTATAAACGATTGAGCAATTTCTTTTCTGATGTCCAGCTAGATTTAGGAGTCAATCGCCGAGGAGAAACTTGGGTCAAATTTATAACGAAAGGACTAACTCATGTTTAAGCTCATTATCGTAGAAGACGAACACCTCATTCGAAAATGGCTAGAGATTGCCGTAGACTACTCTGCCTTAGGTATCCAAGTTGTAGGAACTGCTAGTCACGGTCAAGAGGGAATGAAACTCATCCAAGAAAAAGAACCTCATATTGTCTTAACAGACATCACAATGCCAATTATGGATGCTTTCATGATGTTCGAAGCCACTCGTACCCTTTCTTATGAAAAAGTTATCTTATCAGGTTATAACGATTTTCAAAATGCCAAAAAAGCCATGCAATATGGAGCAGTTGATTTCTTATCCAAACCAATTGATACCAAGGAGTTGACAGAATGTCTTCAAAAAATTGTTTTGCGATTACGAGTTAGCACTTATCAAGAAACTCCTTTTTTAGAAGAATATCAAACTTTACTCACCTCCATCCAACAAATTGATACACAAAACCAAATCATTCAGCAAATTCTTGAATTTGTGCATCAACACTACTACATGCACTTTACCATTTCTACCATTGCAGAGAATCTTGGATACAGTGAAAGCTATCTATATAAGGTTATCAAAGAATACTTCCCAATGACGCTAAATGAATATATCTTACGCTACCGCCTCAAGCAAGCTATAGATAAAATGGCTCAGTCCCCAAATTCCCCCCTAAGCGATATCTCTGAACAAGTTGGGTTTTCAGACTATAAATATTTTGCCAAAGTTTTTAAAAAGTATCTCCATATTTCTCCAAAAGAATTAAAACTTATGGATAAAAACCATTGATGTAAAAGGATTGCTCAACTCTAGCAATCTTTTTATTTTGTACTTTTACCCAATGAAAATCCAAGAGCAAGCTAACTACTCAAATCATAGCTTTGAGATTGCAGATAAGGCGACCTTGTTTGAAGTGTATTTCCATCTAAATCACTGCTACAATTCACCCATCCTTGTCCAGGAACTCATTTCCTATTTTTCGTTTTAGATTTCTTTAAGGTTTTTATTATATCCTGTAGAACTCTACAATTTAAAAACATTAACAATCTATGTAGAGAAAATGTTCGTAAAAAAGGAGATACTTATGAGAAAACTACTATTCTTTCTCTCTTGTGTTTGGATATTCCTTTCTTTATCAGGATGTTCTTCACCTATAGAAGCGGAAACTAGTACTGAAAAAGATTCAGATAACACTTTGGTTGTCTACTCACCTAATCCTGAAGATCTTATCGAAGAAACAATCCCAGCCTTCGAAGAAAAATATGGTATTAAGGTTGATTTAGTACAAGCCAGCACTGGTGAATTGTTCAAAAAAGCTGAGGCTGAAAAAGAATCCCCTGTAGCTGATGTCATTTTCGGAGGCTCCTACGCCCTCTTCTCTTCTAACGAAAAACTTTTTGAACCTTATATTTCCCAAGAGAACGACCAGATGATCCCTGAATATCAAAATAAAACAGGATTCTACACACCTTACACACTGGATGTCAGTGTTATCATTGCCAATTCAGCCCTTACAAAAGATATTAAAATTGAAGGCTACAATGATCTACTCAATCCTAAATTAAAAGGAGAAATTGCTACTGCTGATCCAAGTAACGCTTCTAGCGCCTTTGCACAATTAACAAACATGCTTGTCGATCAAGGTGGATACGAAAGTGAACAAGCTTGGACCTATGTGAAAAATCTCTTTACCCTAGTAGATGGAAAGATTGCATCTAGCTCTTCGAATGTTTACAAAGCTGTCGCCGATGGGGAAATGGCTGTAGGACTCACCTATGAAGATCCTGCCTTAAAACTCTTAAACGACGGAGTTGATGTAAAAGTTATTTATCCAAAAGAAGGTACCGTCTTTTTACCTGGTAACGCGGCTATCGTCAAAAATGCCAAACATATGGAAAATGCTAAGAAGTTTATCGATTTCCTCCTTTCTCAAGAAATCCAAGATAAGCTAGGAACTGAAACTACAATCAGACCCATTCGTAAAAATGCTAAAACCAATAAAAATATGAAGGCTATGACAGAAATCAATGTTGCCACTGAAGATTCAGATTATGTCATCAAGAACAAATCCGCTATTCTTAAAAAGTACAATGATATTTTCACAGATATTCAATCTAAAAAATAAAATTTGACTTTCCAATGATTAACTGTCGTACACTAGTATAAAATCAAAAAGATTACTTCCATTTTGTAGAGAATTTTACTCTAATAGAATAGAATTATCGGTTTTAAAAACGCTTACATTATTTTAAAATAAGCTTAAATAACACAACGGAGGTATCCATCATGAAAAAGAAATGGATGTATTATGCTGCTTGCGGACTAGCTCTTTTTGGTCTTGCTGCTTGTTCTTCTAATGAATCTGCCGATGGCGGTTCATCTGATAAAGGAGACGGCGGTTCGCTAGTCGTTTATTCACCAAACTCAGAGGGCTTAATCGGAGCAACTATTCCTGCCTTTGAAGAAAAATATGGTATCAAAGTAGAACTGATTCAAGCTGGTACTGGAGAACTTTTCAAAAAACTAGAGTCAGAAAAAGAAGCTCCTGTAGCCGATGTCATCTTTGGTGGTTCTTATACACAATATGCTACCCACGGAGAACTCTTTGAAAACTATACTTCAAAAGAAAATGATAATGTTATCAAAGAATATCAAAACACAACTGGCTACTCTACTCCTTATACACTGGATGGTAGTGTTTTAATCGTCAATCCTGATTTAACGAAAGGCATGAACATCGAAGGATATAGCGACCTTCTCAAACCTGAACTAAAAGGAAAAATTGCAACTGCTGACCCAGCAAACTCTTCTAGTGCCTTTGCTCAATTAACAAATATGCTACAAGCTCAAGGTGGTTACAAAGACGATAAAGCCTGGTCTTATGTAAAAGATCTCTTCACACTTATTGATGGTAAAATCGGTTCAAGCTCATCTGGTGTCTATAAAGCAGTCGCTGACGGAGAAATGGCTGTTGGTCTCTCTTATGAAGATCCAGCAGTTAAACTCTTAAATGACGGAGCTAATATCAAGGTAGTCTATCCAAAAGAAGGAACCGTCTTCCTACCTGCTAGTGCTGCTATCGTTAAAAAAGCGAAAAATATGGAAAATGCCAAGAAATTTATCGATTTTATTATCTCTCAAGAAGTACAAGATACACTTGGTACAACCACTACTAACCGTCCTGTTCGTAAAAATGCCAAAACAAGCGAAAACATGAAACCAATTGACAAAATCAAAACACTCACTGAAGATTATGATTATGTCATCAAGAATAAATCAGATATTGTTAAGAAATACAACGAAGTCTTTACAGATATCCAATCTAAACAGTAAAAGAGGTTCACTATGAGTGAGATCAAAATTATTAACGCCAAAAAAATCTACCACGATGTCCCTATTATTGAGAATTTGAACATTACAATTCCAAAAGGAAGTCTCTTTACCCTTCTTGGGCCTTCAGGTTGTGGGAAAACGACTCTTCTTCGTATGATTGCAGGTTTCAACAGTATCGAAGGCGGAGAATTTTACTTCGATGATACAAAAATCAATAATATGGAACCCAGCAAACGCAATATAGGGATGGTTTTTCAAAACTACGCTATTTTCCCACATTTGACTGTTCGAGATAATGTTGCTTTTGGTCTCAAGCAAAAGAAAGTCCCTAAAGAAGAATTGGTCCAACAGACCAATAAGTATCTTGAACTCATGCAAATTGCTCAATATGCGGATCGAAAGCCCGATAAACTTAGTGGTGGACAACAACAACGTGTCGCCTTGGCACGCGCCTTAGCTGTTAATCCAAGTGTTCTCCTCATGGACGAGCCGCTCAGTAACCTAGATGCCAAACTTCGCTTGGATATGCGTCAAGCCATTCGAGAAATCCAACACGAAGTGGGAATTACAACTGTTTATGTGACCCACGACCAAGAAGAAGCTATGGCTATTTCAGACCAAATTGCTGTTATGAAAGATGGGGTGATTCAACAAATCGGCCGACCAAAAGAACTCTATCATAAACCAGCTAATGAGTTTGTAGCAACCTTTATCGGACGCACAAATATTATCCCTGCCAATCTCGAAAAACGGAGCGACGGCGCTTATATCGTCTTTTCAGATGGCTATGCCCTTCGAATGCCAGCTCTTGATCAGGCTGAGGCACAAGCTATTCATGTAAGTATTCGTCCTGAAGAATTCATTAAAGATGAATCTGGAGATATTGAAGGAATTATTAGCGATAGCGTCTATCTTGGACTGAATACTGAATACTTCATCGAAACAGGATTTGCCTCAAAAATTCAAGTTAGCGAAGAATCAACTTTTGAAGAAGATCTACAAAAAGGCGATCGTATTCGTCTACGAATCAATACTCAAAAATTAAACGTCTTTTCTGCAGATGGTTCCCAAAACCTGATAAAAGGAGTCAACCATGGAACGTAAAAAACTAAATATTTGGACAGCCTCCTCTTTCTTCATCTTTCTTACCTATCTTGTCTTTCTCGTTTATCCTATCGTTACCGTGCTCAAGCAAGCACTCATACATGAAGGACAATTCTCACTAGCTAATTTTGTCACTTTCTTTAGTAAAGCCTACTACTCTGAGACACTTGTCAACAGTTTCAAGGTTTCCATTACCGCTACTGTCACTTCCTTAGTTGTAGGAACCCTATTAGCTTATCTCTTTTCCATGTATGACTTCAAGGGAAAGAAATTTCTACAAATATTGATTATCATTGCTTCCATGTCAGCTCCTTTCGTGGGAGCCTACTCCTGGATTCTCTTGCTGGGACGAAATGGGGTCATCACAAAATTCATGACAAATACTCTTCATCTTCCAGCTATTGATATTTATGGATTCAAAGGAATTGTACTTGTCTTTACACTGCAACTATTCCCACTGGTATTTCTATACGTTGCTGGGACAATGAAAAGTATTGACAATTCTCTACTTGAAGCTGCTGAAAGCATGGGTTCCTTCGGATTTAAGCGTATCGTAACGGTTGTTTTGCCTCTCCTAGTTCCAACCTTACTAGCAGCTGCCCTACTTGTATTTATGAGAGCATTCTCAGACTTTGGAACGCCTATGTTGATTGGTGAAGGATATCGGACTTTCCCGGTCTTGATTTATACCCAATTCATTAGCGAGGTTGGAGGAAATTCTGCTTTTGCATCTGCTTTAGCAATTATGGCGATTATCATTGCCTTAGCAATTTTCCTTATCCAAAAATACATTTCAAATCGCTACAGTTTCAGTATGAATTCGCTCCATCCAATTGAGCCTAAAAAAACTACAAAAGGAAAAATGGCTGCCATTTATGCGACAGTCTACGGAATTATCTTGTTCTCTGTTCTACCTCAAGTCTACTTGATTTATACTTCTTTCCTAAAAACATCAGGTATGGTATTTGTCAAAGGCTATTCTCTAAACAGTTACAAGGTAGCTTTCAATCGTATGGGATCTGCTATTTTCAATACTATTCGTATCCCTTTGATTGCCTTAGTTCTAGTTGTCCTATTCGCAACATTTATCTCCTACCTAGCCGTTAGAAAACGGAATTTGTTTACAAACTTAATTGACAGCCTCAGTATGGTACCTTATATTGTACCAGGAACCGTTCTAGGGATTGCCTTCATTTCTTCTTTCAATACCGGTCTATTTGGAAGTGGATTTCTTATGATTACAGGGACAGCTTTCATCTTAATTATGTCCCTATCTGTCAGAAGATTACCGTATACTATTCGCTCATCTGTTGCTAGCTTACAACAAATAGCCCCAAGTATTGAAGAAGCTGCTGAAAGCTTAGGAAGTAGCCGTCTCAATACCTTTGCCAAGATTACAACTCCAATGATGCTATCTGGTATTATTTCTGGAGCCATCCTATCTTGGGTCACAATGATTTCAGAACTCTCTACTTCTATCCTCCTCTACAATGTCAAAACAAGAACAATGACTGTAGCCATTTATACAGAAGTTCTCAGAGGAAATTACGGTGTAGCCGCAGCCTTGTCAACTATCCTGACTGTTCTAACAGTAGGTTCCTTGCTCTTGTTTATGAAAATCTCTAAAAGCAATAGCATTACACTTTAGTTTTCCCCATCAAAAACAGCCGAAAGGATTAACCTCGGCTGTTTTTTCTTATCTTGATATTCTTATCAAATTCTTATACTCAATGAAAATCAAAGAGCAAACTAGGAAACTAGCCTCAGGTTGCTCAAAGCAGTGCTTTGAGGTTGTGGATAGAACTGACGAAGTCAGTAACCATATCTACGGCAAGACGACGTTGACGCGGTTTGAAGAGATTTTCGAAGGGTATTAAATAGAGGCTTCCTCCATCTTCTCCCGTCCTAGTTCTCGGTAACTACGGTCACCGACAACTTCAACGCTAAACTGCCCGTCCTCATATTCAAGGATCGTTACGCTACCATTATCGAGACCATGCGGATGCATACCATTAATCAGATAAACAATGGTTCCAATGGTCATTCCGTGGCTCACGACAAGAGCGTTGCCCCCACCTTGTTCTTCCATTTCTTTGGCAATCGCTTCAAAACCTTCCTTGATTCGGCCACTGAGTTTTTCCCAGCCTTCAGCCCAACCAGCTGTATCGACCTCTACCAAACCCTCAGCCAGTTCAGCATAAGACAATTGGTGAACGTGGTCCACATTAAAGATACGAGGAATAATGCCCATGAAAAGATCGCCATCATAAGCTCCGTCAAAGCTACCAAAACACCATTCTCTGATACGCTTGTCCATGCGATAAGGGATTTTCCCCTGCAGATCAAGTTCTTCAAGGATAATTCCCATAGTCTGAATGGTGCGGCCAGAATCACTCGAATAAGCGCGCTCAAACTGTAGACCAGATTCTCGCAAACCGATTCCTAATTCTTGAATCCCTCGCTCACCTTCAGCTGTTAAGGGAGTATCGCTCCAACCTTGCGCGCGACCAATCGTGTTAAACATAGTCTTGCCATGACGTACCAAATACAATCGTACTTTTACCATTTTCCGTCCTCCGTTTGTTTCTATTATATCATGGATGATAAAACAAAAGCCACCCATACAGGCGACTTTTGCAGGAGATTATTATGAAAAAGTTTAGGAGTTCTATTAAATAAAGATATTAGATGAAAATCAAATTCAAACTAAATCAGTGTTATCTGTTTCAAATAATATTAGGAGGTCTTTATTTAATGATTATAGTATACACAGCTAACCTTAAATAGAACTTAAAAAATTATACCCACTCACCTTTTTCATTTACTTTATAGCCATTAATGGTCATATTTTTTGCCAATTTCCCATCAGCTAACAAGTAATACCACTTATCTCCATCCTTAATCCATTGGTTACGAGCGTACTTACCATCTTGGTTCAGATAATACCAACTATCATACTGAGAATCAAATACCCACTCACTCTTAGCCATATAACCGCCACGTTTTAGGTAGTATTCGCCCTGCCAAGCTTTCTCCACATAACTACCAGTTGAATCAACATAAAACCAGCTCTTATAATCTTCATCATAAATCCATTCACTCGCAGCCATTGAAGCATCTGCTTTTAGATAATAACGGCCTACCCAATGGTTTCTTACAAGATTGCCAGAAAGGTCATTGTAGTACCATTTGCCAGACTCTTTAAACCACTTACTTGCTTGATAATCTTTCTTAGTCTCTCCATTAGCTGTAAAGGTAGATTGAGATGAAGATGAAACTGAGGGTGAAGTTCCAGTAGAAACTGCTTGAATAGCTTCTTCTTTTGTCACATTAGGCTTAGCTTTTCCTTGGTAAACATCCTCAATGCGCTTAGTAAATACAGATAGCTCCTCAGGGGAGAGCATATTAACAATATCGGTTCCATTGTCAGGAATATAACCAACAGAGTGTGTCCCAATTTTTGCTAGTCCCTCTTCTAATATGTCCTCAACATTATTCAATAAAGCGATCTTCTCAGATTTAGAAAGAGAATCATCACTACTAATAGCTGTTTTCTCCATAAATGCAACTGCTTTAATTTCTTTAAAATATCTCTCTGTCGGAAGTGATATATAGATATGAAACTCATCTGACACAATCGGAATAAGACTCTTTAAATATTCATTTACACTTCTCTTATCATAATAATTATCAGATTCAAAGTTTTTAAATTCACTTGTAGACTCAAGGTTTTTTAACACATTTGATTTTTCTTTAGCCGTATAATCTTGATTGTTATTTATTTTTGGAATCAGATTTTCCTTTTTCTTTAATATTACTAGATTTAAAGCTTCTGTTTTTATTCTATAACTAGAATCAAAATTTCTGTTAATACGGTAACTCATAGAATTATACAATCTATTTAAAGCACCTTGGAAATCCTTTGAAGTCTCTAATGCTTCTTTCTCCACTCTTTCTATCTCTTCTAAAAAAGATTGGTGTTCTTTATTAAATCTTTCTATAGCATTATTCTTAATTGTTTTTATATCATCCTGAGAAAAAGAAAGGATACTCCTGTCTACTTGATCCGCTTCATTTGATAATTTTTCTTTATTCTTACTTAAAAATTCTTTATAAGATTTCTTAATTTTCTCTACTTCATTTTTAAAAAGTTCTAAAGTTACCTGAGTAGCAGTTTCATGGCTTTCTTCCTGCGCATAAACTACTTGATTGGCAAAAGTTGGGACGAGTAAAGTCGACAGTCCTAAAGCTACTAAAGCATGTTTCATTTCTTTTTTCATCATTTTCTCCTATTTTCTTAATTTTTAAAACTATGAATTGGTGCTGGGATTTGTCCTCCACGAGAGATGAAATCGACAGACGAAGCCCCATTGACTTTCATTACTGGAGCCGTACCTAATAGGCCACCAAATTCAATCATATCGCCTTCTTTTCCTTTTGGAATGATACGAACAGCCGTTGTCTTCATGTTAATAACACCAATTGCAGCTTCATCTGCAATCATAGCCGCAATGGTTTCAGTAGGTGTATCCTCCGGAATGGCAATCATATCCAAACCAACGGAACAGATAGCCGTCATAGCTTCTAGTTTTTCCAAATTAAGAGAGCCATTTTGCACTGCAGCAATCATCCCCTCATCCTCAGAAACAGGGATAAAGGCACCAGACAAACCACCGACTTGGTTGCAGGCCATCACTCCACCCTTCTTAACTTGGTCGTTCAAGAGTGCCAAGGCAGCCGTCGTCCCGTGTGTTCCAACTGTCTCAAGTCCCATTTCCTCAAGGACACGTGCAACAGAATCTCCAACCGCAGGAGTTGGCGCCAAACTCAAGTCTACAATACCAAACTCCACACCCAGTCTTTCACTAGCCATCTGACCAACCAATTGACCGATACGAGTGATTTTAAAGGCAGTTTTCTTAACTGTTTCGGCTACTACATCAAAGCTCTGTCCACGAACTTTTTCCAAGGCACGTTTCACAACACCAGGACCAGAAACTCCGACATTGATGATAACATCTGCCTCCCCAACACCATGGAAGGCACCAGCCATAAATGGATTGTCCTCAACAGCATTAGCGAATACAACCAACTTGGCCGCTCCCATATCTGATAGAGTAGCCGTTTCCTTGATAATTCGTCCCATATCTGCCACAGCCGTCATATTGATACCAGACTTGGTTGAGCCGATATTGACTGACGAGCAGACCTTGTCCGTTTCAGCCAAAGCACGAGGAATAGAATTGATGAGAATCTCATCCCCCTTTTGATACCCCTTTTGTACCAAGGCAGAGAAACCACCAATAAAGTCCACTCCAATCTCTTTCGCAGCCTTATCAAGCGCTTTTGCCAGAACCACGTAGTCCGTCGCATCTGTCGTTGCCCCTATCAGAGAAATAGGAGTTACCGATACACGCTTATTAACGATAGGAATTCCCAACTCAGCTGCAATTTCATCCCCAACAGCCACTAAATTAGCTGCCTTGCTCGTAATCTTTTGATAAATTTTTTCCGCAGCACGATTGATATCTGGATCGATACAGTCCAAAAGGGAAATCCCCATGGTAATAGTTCTGATATCGAAGTTTTGCTCCTCAATCATGGCGATGGTTTCAGTAACTTGTCTAATATCCATGATAACCTCCTAGATATTATACATAGCTTCGAAAATCGCTGCACTCTGAATATTGATTTTCACATTCAAAGTTTGCCCAAAAGTTTCAAACTCATTTCGCAGATAAGTAAAATCTTGCTTTTCATCACTAGAGACGACAGTCATCATCGTGAAATATTCATCCAAAACAGTTTGAGAGATATCATCAATATTCAAACCCAATTCTGCAATTTTACCAGAAACACCTGCAACAATTCCAGATTTATCTTTACCAACAACAGTTATAATCGCTTTCATAAGCAAACTCCAATTCTTCTTTAAATAAGAAACCTGAACATTAAACAGGATTCTTTTCAAATAGTATAGCATAATTCTAACTAAAATACTCAAAAACGCCTGCTTACGAAGTTGTTCTTAAGAAAAAAACAATTTCGTAAACAAGCGTCTACTATCCCAACTTATGATGAGTGTTCCCGCTAGGACCGAGATCCTAGCGGTAGACCAGAGCTAGACTAAGAGCACAAGACTCCATCATCATAACACTCAACAAAATTGATGATTTTATACTAATTCGATGATCGCCATTGGCGCTGCATCACCACGACGTGGTTCAGTTTTAAGGATACGAGTGTATCCACCGTTACGTTCAGCATAACGAGGTGCGATTTCTGAGAACAATTTTTGAAGTGCTGTAGTAGAAGTGTACTTATCAGTTGCTT
>NZ_CAUQJA010000020.1:0-38614 GCF_963518475.1 uncultured Streptococcus sp.
TATAGTGCCCTGCACATTGGTTCGTCTTGTTCAGTTTTCAAAGGTCTTTGTCACTTACTTCTCTCAAGCGACAACTATATTAGTATATCACAGGTGCTTTCGCTTGTCAACACTTTTTTGAAACTTTTTTAATCTTTTTTCATCAAGTGTTCCATCCGCAACATACCATAGTCCGTACGGGATTCGAACCCGTGTTACCGCCGTGAAAAGGCGGTGTCTTAACCCCTTGACCAACGGACCAGAGTTGTTTTCAACTCTTACTATTATACAGACTTTTTCAGACTTGTCAACACCTTTTTCTGTTTTTTTCTTTTTTTTGCATAGCTTCTTACCGAGTACGGATGTCAAACTCTTTAAACACAATACGTAAGTCATTTAGCACTCTTTGACGCCCTCGGAAGCGTTCATGTCTTAAGACGCGCTCTAACTCTTCTTGTTTGTCTTTACTTTGTTTGCTTCTATAATCTCTTAATGTCTCATGAAAGAGATAATACTCATCTAGCCACAGACCTCCCTCACTGATACGATGACTAATCTCACCTACTTCTTCATACGGTTCTTTATCATATCTTCGTTTTTGACTTTCCTGCTTACGGATATAGTCTAGGATTCGATTCCGAAACTTGGTTTTGAAATATTTTCTTAAACGAGGAATATCTTCTGCCAGCTCTTCTTCTCTGCTAATCAATTCATGTAAGCAAATCATGCCCTCTTGGTCCCAATCCGATAGCTCCCATAAATGAAGGTAATATTCATTTCTACACTTATATACAATCCCCTGGACTTCTTCATATAATACTTTAATCATAATGTTCCCCTTTCTAGATACAGTTTAACAAATAAAGAAGATAATTTGATTCATTTCATCCATTCTGTTTCTTACATCGTCTCAACTGCACAAAAAAGAGAGGACAAGCCTCTCTCAGGGTTATAATTCTGCAATTTGATTTAGGTTTACTTCTGCAACTGTGTCATTACCAAACATAGAGATAATCATCTTCACTTTATTGTTATCAATCTCTGTAATCTTACCAGTATAGTCTGCAAAAGCGCCATCAATAATACGTACAGTTTGACCAACTTCAACATCGATATCAAACTCCTGTACGGTTTGCCCCATAGAAATCAAGATATCACGAATTTCTTGTTCCAATAATGGAGTTGGTTTAGATCTATTCCCGTGAGATCCAACGAATCCTGTAACGTTTGGTGTGTTTCGAACAACAAACCAAGCTTCATCTGTCATCACCATTTCTACAAGAACATAACCTGGAAAGCGATTTTCTTCCACTTCTTTTCTCTTTCCATTCTTTTCAACTTGCACTGTTTGTGTTGGAATTTCAACGCGTAGAATATTATCCAACATGTTGTAGGTTTGTGCACGTTGTAATAGATTTTCTTTTACCTTATTTTCATAACCAGAATAAGTTTGTAAAACAAACCACCCTTTATCAAAACTATCCATGATATTTCCTTTCATAATAGAAGATCTCTAGTGTAAATAAGTCCACTAGCCTTCTAAAAAATGTTAATAAATCGAATCAAACCTGAAACAATCAACTGGTCAAAAATGTAAATAATTACTACAAAGAAAGCTGTGTATTCCATGATAGAACGAAAATCTCTCCAGCTTTCCTTGCGAGTTGGCCATGTTGTGTCTTTAAGAAGTCTAAAAATATCTCCAATAAAACGCATCGCTCTCTCCTATCTCGTTTCTCTATGTGTAGTGTACTTACCACAATGTTTACAAAATTTATTTACTTCTAGTCGTGTTGGCTTGGGGTTTCCGCTGATCTTAATTGAATAGTTTCTCGAACCACAAACCGCACAAGCTAGACTTGCTTTTTTTAGTGCCATAACGCCTCCATCTTGTCTATTATAACAAGAAAGCTAGGCTTTGACAAGCATCTTAACGAAATAGATTGACTACCGAATCCCATATCGTTTGAGCCTTTTCCTTAATTTTAGCATCCGAGATAGCACGACTGGCCTCATCTACCAGATTTTGCGCACGACTTCTAATATCAGAAAGGGTATCATCCGTCTGATTCGTTTCATTACTCTGCACTTGATTTCTTGTATTGGCTGGTGCAATTCCATTTTGCTTATAAGCATTTTCAACTGTAAAGGTACTTCCTGGCGTATAAGGTAAAATGGTATTTGCAATGTTTCTAAAGACATGGGCTGCACCGTTTGAAGTAGATCCTGCTAGATAGTGATTTTCATCAGTCGTCGGGAAACCAAGCCAGTGACTAATCACTACATCCGGTGTATAACCAATTACCCACTGGTCACTTGTATATTCTGGATTGAAAACCGCTTCAGTTGTACCAGTTTTTCCTGCCATGACATAATCTGCAGGCGATGAACTAATACCGGTACCGTTGGTGAATGTCCCCAACATCATACTGGTCATCTTATCAGCTACAGACTTATCAATCACCCGTTTTTGTGAATTTTTATGGCTTGCTATAACTTGTCCACTAGCATTTTCAATTCTACTAATAAAATGAGCTTCAGGCATTAAACCTTCATTTGCAAAGGCAGCATATGCTTGAGCCATTTGCAGAGGGTTGGTTTCAACACCACTTCCCAAGGCGACACCAAGAACACGGTCGACCTTTTCCATATTGAGTCCAAATTTTTCTCCTGCCTCAAAAGCCTTATCAACACCCAAATCATTAACAGTGGCAACAGCAGGTAGATTAAGCGATTCTGCCAAGGCTTGATACATAGGAACTTCTCGACTCGTTTTGATCCCTGCATAGTTATCAACCTTATAGCTGTCATACTGCATGGTATGGTTATCCAACTGCTTATTCAAAGCCCAGCCAGCTTCAACTGCAGGCGTATAAACAACTAAAGGCTTAATTGTAGAACCAGGGCTACGTTTTGATTGAGTTGCATAGTTGAAATTCCGGAATCCAGTTTTATCATTGCCAGCAACCTGACCGACAACTCCACGAACTCCCCCTGTTTTCGGTTCGAGAGCTACACTTCCTGATTGAGCAAATGTTCCATCCTCTGCCCTCGGAAATAGCGATGTGTTTTCATAAACAACCTGCATATTTGCTTGGTAATTTTGGTCCAGCTCTGTGTAAATGCGGTAGCCATTATTGACAATCTCTTCCTCTGTTAGATTATACTTGGAAACAGCTTCATTAACAACCGCGTCAAAATAAGAGGGGTAGCGGTAATCCGAAATTTTTCCTTCATACTTATCTTGTAATTGCGAAGTCATATCAACTTCAACAGCTTCGGTTTCTTGATTTTTATCAATATATCCTGCTGCAACCATATTCTGCAAGACAGTATCGCGCCGATTGGTAGAATCTTCTACAGAATTCAAAGGATTATACAGTTCCGGCCCCTTTAGCATTCCTGCCAGAGTCGCAGCTTGATCCAGACTCACTTCTGACGCAGAAACTCCAAAGTATTTCTTACTCGCATCTTCTACACCCCACACACCATTTCCAAAATAAGCATTGTTAAGGTACATGGTTAAAATTTGATCCTTACTATATTTTTTGGTTAATTCTAAAGCCAGGAAAAATTCTTTCGCTTTTCTCTCAACAGTTTGATCCTGAGACAAATAGGCGTTTTTAGCCAGCTGTTGGGTAATAGTAGAACCACCACCTGAACGTCCAGCAGTTACAATAGCCAAGAAGAAACGCCCATAGTTAATCCCGTCGTTTTTATAGAAAGAACGATCTTCTGTCGCAATAACAGCATTCTGCAAGTTTTTATTGATGTCAGTCAATTCAACATAAGTTCCTTTTTGACCAGACAAGGCACCTGCCTCCTTTTCTTCACGGTCAAAAATGATAGTCCGAGTTTTCAAGGCATTTTGCAAATCGTTAACATTGGTTGACTTGGCTACAGCAAACAAATAGGTTCCAACTAGTAAGCCTGCGCTCAACCCCAGTATAATAACAATCTTTGTTAGATGATAGCGACGCCAGAATTTTCGAATTGGACCTACTTGGGCTAATTTTTTTCGATCACTACGAGAGCGACGTAAGCTAGTAGAATCAGAATCCTCTGATTCACTTGTTTCTTTTTTAAAAAGAGAAAGAAATTTCTCAAATAATTTATCTAATTTCATGCGTTTATTTTATCATCTTCATCATGGGAAGACAAGAATTTAGCTATTTTCTATCCAAATAGGGCTTTTTTTGTTACAATATCTGTATGAAATTCACATTTACATTACCAGACTCTCTACCTCAAATGACGGTAAAGCAATTACTTGAGGAACAACTCCTCATCCCTAGAAAAATCCGTCATTTTTTGAGAATCAAGAAACACATTTTGATTAATCAGCGAGAAGTTCATTGGAACGAGACGGTAAATCCTGGAGATGTTTGCCAATTGGCTTTTGACGAGGAAGATTATCCCGAAAAAGAAATTCCTTGGGGCAACCCAAACCTCATTCAGGAAGTTTATCAAGATCAACACTTAGTTATTGTGAACAAACCAGAGGGGATGAAAACGCATGGTAATCAGCCAAACGAAACCGCCCTTCTTAACCATGTCAGTGCCTACGTCGGCCAGACCTGTTATGTCGTTCATCGTCTGGACATGGAAACCAGTGGTTTGGTTCTCTTTGCTAAAAATCCTTTTATCCTGCCTATTCTCAATCGCTTACTGGAGAAAAAAGAGATTTCCAGGGAATATTGGGCACTTGTTGATGGAAATATCAGCAGCAAAGAGCTTGTTTTCAGGGACAAAATTGGACGTGATCGTCATGATCGTAGAAAAAGAATAGTTGATGCAAAAAATGGGCAATATGCTGAAACGCATGTAAGCAGATTAAAGCAATTTCCAAACAAAACAGCTCTTGTCCGTTGCAAACTAAAGACAGGTCGAACCCATCAAATCCGTGTACACCTTGCTCATCATAACTTCCCTATCCTAGGTGACCCTCTCTATAATAGTAAATCAAAATCAAGTCGGCTTTTGCTTCACGCCTTTCGACTTTCCTTTACTCATCCACTCACCTTAGAAAAATTGAGTTTTACTGCCCTCTCGAACACTTTTGAAACAGAATTAAAAAAGAATGGATGATTGTGTCATCCATTTTTCCATATAAGAAAAGCAAGACCAAGAGGCCTTGCTTTTTATCAACTCAAGAATTATTTAGCGATTTTTGCGAAGTATTCAAGAGTACGTACAAGTTGTGCAGTGTATGACATTTCGTTGTCGTACCATGATACAACTTTAACCAATTGTTTACCGTCAACGTCAAGAACTTTAGTTTGAGTTGCGTCAAACAATGAACCGTAAGACATACCTACGATATCTGAAGATACGATTGGATCTTCTGTGTAACCGTATGATTCGTTTGAAGCTGCTTTCATAGCTGCGTTCACTTCATCAACAGTAACGTTCTTTTCAAGAACTGCTACCAATTCAGTAACTGATCCAGTTGGAGTTGGAACGCGTTGTGCAGATCCGTCAAGTTTACCGTTCAATTCTGGGATTACAAGACCGATAGCTTTTGCAGCACCAGTTGAGTTAGGAACGATGTTTGCAGCACCAGCGCGAGCACGGCGAAGGTCACCACCACGGTGTGGTCCGTCAAGGATCATTTGGTCACCAGTGTAAGCGTGGATAGTAGTCATCAATCCTTCAACAACACCAAAGTTGTCTTGAAGAGCTTTAGCCATAGGAGCCAAGCAGTTTGTAGTACATGAAGCACCTGAGATAACTGTTTCAGTACCGTCAAGAACGTCATGGTTAGTGTTGAATACAACTGTTTTAACGTCGTTTCCACCAGGAGCAGTAATAACAACTTTCTTAGCACCACCAGCGTGCAAGTGTTTTTCAGCAGCTGCTTTCTTAGCAAAGAAACCAGTAGCTTCAAGAACGATTTCTACACCATCGTTAGCCCAGTCGATTTGTTCTGGATCACGTTCAGCAGAAACTTTAACGAATTTACCGTTAACTTCAAATCCACCTTCTCTAACTTCAACAGTACCGTCGAAACGACCTTGAGTTGTGTCGTATTTCAACAAGTGTGCAAGCATAACTGGATCCGTAAGGTCGTTGATGCGTGTAACTTCAACACCTTCTACGTTTTGGATACGACGGAAAGCAAGACGACCGATACGTCCGAAACCGTTAATACCAACTTTAACTACCATTAGTGATTTCCTCCTTATGAAAATCATGAAAATTTTATTGTGAAAAGAGTAACTTGAATCACTACAAATCACCTTTCAACAAACCTATTATATAACTATTTAAGTTTAATTGCAAGTACGGGCATTGTTTTTCTATGTTAGTTTCTTTTTCAGGCTATAAATCAAGAACTTCCTTACTATTCATATCGTAGCGATTCTACAGGATCCATTTTACTAATTTTACGTGCTGGGAAGTAGGCTGAGACATAACCAAGTAATAGAGCAAAAGCTAGAGTTCCTAAAATAGATAGAAGATTTAATTCAAAAACCTTCGTGATGGATGGGTAAAAGTGACTTACAATCGCATTCGCCAAACTTCCCACCCCTTGTGCAACCAAAAAGGCCAGCAGCAAGGCGATTCCTACAATCCAGATAGCCTCGTAAATAAAAATTCCTTTGACATCACGATTTTGATAACCAACTGCCTTCATGACACCTATTTCCTTAGAACGTTGCATGATATTGATGTAAATAATGATACCAATCATGACCGCTGCTACCACAATAGCTTGTGATGAAAGCACAATCAACAATCCCTGAATGACACGAATAAAGGTAATCACAATATCAAGAACCTTCTGTTGAGAAAGAACCGTATACTTCTTATTTTTCTGTAATTCTTCTGTTACCGTTTTTGTCTGTGATGGATCTTTGAGTTCCAAGATAAAATAAGATACAGCTTTTGTAAATCCAGCCTCTTTCAAAATCGTTTCCATTTGATTAGACGGCATGAAACTGTTGCTGTCCTCCATGTCATCTTCATCATTGATTACACGCACAATCTTCGTTTGAAATTGAGCAGTCTTGCTAGCTTCGGCAGCATTTTCCACAATACTTGCTGAGACTGATTTGCCAATAACATCACTAGCTGTCAGATTGTTTCCTGTCTGTTCATTCCAATTTTTTAGTAAACTGATTGGAATCGTTAATCCCTGTTCATTTGTATCAGTATAGAGGGAACCGGCTAATACTTTGTCCGCCTCATTACTACTAACAGAAATACTTGTATCCTCATAGAGACTCACTACCTGAGCATAAGAAGGCATCGTTTGACTCAGATCCATTTCTTGCCCATCTATAGTAATATTTGACATGGTCATCCCAAAAGGACTCTCCAAATATTTAATAGCTTCTTTTCCAACTGTATCCGTGATATAGTTCTTATCATCTTGGTTCAAAAAGCCTCGTCCAGCATTTTCTGTATTTAAAGCAATCTGAACTTGAGAAGGGATTTGACCTCCATTCGTATTTTCATCAATCATCGAAATCAAAGCATTTCCCAAGCCGAAAGAAATTAAGACTCCTACAAAACCGATTGAGGTTGCTAGCGCAATCAATAGGTTACGCCACTTTCTTTCCAGAAAGTTATTTAAAGAAAGTTTGAATTTATTTTTCAATGATAATCCTTTATTTTTTGACTTCTTCAACGACTTCACCATCCTTCATTTTGATAATCACATCTGCATATTCGGCAACCTCTGGATTATGGGTTACAATCAGTACTGTTTTCCCTGTTTGGGCTAAATTTTTAAATACTTCCAATACCATTTCTTGGGATTGAGAATCCAGCGAACCCGTTGGCTCATCTGCTACAATCATATCAGGCTGATTTACCAAGGCACGCGCGATTGCTACACGTTGCTTTTGCCCGCCAGAAAGCTGTTTAACATTTTTAGCCATAAAAGGCTCCATTCCTAAGCTACTTAATTGCTCCTTTGCAATCATTGTCATCTCCCTGTCAGATAAATCTTTGACATAGAGAGGTAGCTTGACATTGTCCAAGACAGATTGATGAGGAATGAGGTTAAAGTTTTGAAACACAAATCCAATCTTATCTTTACGAAATTGAGTTAGTTCAATCTCTGATAAGCCACGGAGGGATTCCCCTTTAAATTCTAAAACTCCTTCATATTGTCTATCTAGACCACTGATGATGTTTAGCAAGCTAGTTTTGCCACAGCCTGACGGCCCGTAAATCGCTGTAATTTTACCTTTTGCGATTTGCAGGTTTATATTCTTTAAAGCCTGTTCTTGATGTTTACCGTCCAAAGTGTAAAACTTTGAAATATTTTTAATGGATAAAATGGACATGATTATCTCCTTTAATTACTTTTGACAACATATATCGATATAAACTACAATAAATAATACTGATATAAACTATATTTAACAATATCAAGCCCCATAAACCAAATAGTTTAATTTGATTGAATAATAAGCAAACCATAACTGGTACGAAGCGAATAATGTACAACGTTATCCTTGTATTTATAGGAATTGAAAAAGCATCTAATTCTTTCGCATTCTTGAAATGATACTTTCTAAATATAATTATCTCTAACATTTGTATCCCTTGGCATAAAAAATATGCTAGAGAAACTCCGAAAAGAAATAGGGAAATATCTATAAAGCCGTACCCCAGATAATTTAAAAAGAAATATAGCGAGATCGACGGAATTAAGATACTAATAAGATTTAAAGACCAAATTCTTTTTTTTATAAACTTATTAAGATTGACCCCCACAGCCTTCAGATAAGGGAAGTCCTTATTTAAAGTAAGAAAATAAAAATTTATCCCTTTATTGCTAAAAAATACTGTCCCTGAAAATAAAGCTGTATTCAATATCATCGCTTTATTCGAGATATCAATTCCTAAAAAATCTGGCAAAACCAACCACATGAACATAAACATAAAAGTTGAAGATACAGGTATAGTCATCGCTTTAAACACCGTCAAACCATCAACGACAGATAATAAATAGGTCATACTGAACGATTTTTTAAACCTTGGCCTAACATACCTGATTTTCGGTATAAAAAATATACTATTAAGTAAAAAAACAAGTAGGCACGCAAATATTCCTAAAGAAATATCATAGAAAAAAATAACTACTAAGATGGGGGAAACTAGAATTAAATTCTTTAAAAATACTATATTCCAAAATTCTCTCCCTGTGACATTGAAAAATATCCTCATTGTACTCTCTGTTTTAGTTTTTAAAACATAAATATTTTCATAAATTATTCCTAATAACAAAATTGCAGGAACAAGTATTTTTACTAATTCAAAGTATGATAGGATACCCCAAATTTGATTTTCACTTAATAGCTTATAAACTTCTTGTTTAGCAAAACAAAATATAAAAATCAAACTAACAGATGAAAAAAAATATTTGTAGGTTGATTGAAGCAACGATAATTCCTTGACATTATTCGAATCATTCCAGTATCCCTGTCGAGATAGGAATAATAGAGTAATAGAATAATAAAACTTTTCCATATAACTTTCCTCTACAAAGAAATAATCTGATCAACTGTCGGTAAAATTTCTTGCCTCTCGTGACTTACAATAATGAAGTGCTTGCCTAGATTTATCTTTTGCTCCATCAAGTGAAGCAGATTTTCAACCGAAATTTGATCTAAACCTGATAAAGGTTCATCCATAACATACAAGTCCGAATCCAATAAAAACGCTGCTATAAGCATTACTTTTTTCTTTTCTCCTAATGACAATGATTGAATTGTTTGTGTCATTAATTTCTCATTCAAATAAAATTGTTCTCGTAATTCTCTTAACCGTTCTTCGAACAAATTTGTTTCAATAAAAAATTGTTTCTGTAAAAATTCGAATAATAAATTAGGAGATAAACCAATGAAATAGTTGTCCGAAGAATCTGGAACATAGCTAACTTTTTCTTCAGAAATCAATGAGCCAGAATATGGTTGAACAATTCCTAGTAATACTTTCAATAATGTTGACTTTCCTGCACCATTTTTTCCAGTAATCAGTGTCAGACCTGAATTTGAAGTATCAAAAGAAATATTGTTAAACAGTATCCTGCTATTTATCCTATACGAAATGTTCTCTACTTTCATTTTTTCTCCTTTTATATTATAATTAAAATAGTTGATAGTTATGTCTATAATCTTTTTGAGAATGCCCATTTTCAAACTGAGACATAACTATCAATTATTTTTTTATATTAATTTCTAATTTTACTAATATTTTATGTAAAAATCGACTCTGTTCTATTAATTTCTAAACTAGAACCACTGTTTAACCCAGCCCCAAATTGCTGTTAAAATCCAGTCAATAATAATCCATCTGATAATTCTCCATACGAAGCTCCACATAATAATTCCTCCTATTTACTAAACCATTGTTGAACCCAGCCCCAAATAGCTGTCCACATTAAATTAATCAAAATCCATTTTACTATTTTCCATACCCAACGCCACATATTTTATTTCTCCTTTTTAAATTTCTATTTTAATTTTCTAAAAAAATCAAAATCTCTAAATGTTCTATTACACTCCAACGTCATATCAAGTCCCTCATTTACTTCTCGTACAATAATAAGTGCATTATTTGCTATACCGACTAATGGATAGACTTTTAATATCTGGGGTTTTATTGTAATCAAATCCAATAAATAGCCGTTAACTCTTATTTCCACTTGAAGAAGAGTTGATAGCGTTTGTCGAATGAGCAGTACATCTCCAACTTCTGACATGCTAGGCAATAAAACATTATTTATTCGTTCAAATTCTAGCATATCAAACCTCTAAACTCAGCCCCACCACCCACCAATGATAAGTAGCAAAAACAACATCTTAACCATAGCAAATCCCTTTCTTATTTATTTACAAATTCATTTTAACAAAAAAGCGACATTTCTCCAATGACAGAAATGTCACTCCTATAAACTCTTTAACGATATCTTTCTAGATCCTCGGCCCATTCATTATCTAAACTAACGAGTAACTTCCCATTGCCAAACATCCTTGCCATCATTTTTGCTTCTTCATACTTTTGTTTGGCTGTATCATAATCCATCTGAATATAATATTTCCACTCCACCATCAAGACAATCGGTTGTTTTTGAAAATCTCGTGTTTTTTGCCCTATTTTATTTAAGGTCTCGACTGCCCTCTTAAAATAATGAAGCAACCCCATAACCTCTATACAAGTTAAAGAAGCTAACAAGGAGTCTCTAAGTAAGTCCAAACAATCGAACTCTATCTTATCAACCTGAGAACTTAATTTGTCATGAAAATAAAGAATAGTTTCATGATCAGACTTTTTTATCTCACCCTCGTTTAAACCATCCATTAACTGACAAAGAAAATACAGTCTCAATTTCAACAATTCCTCAGCCTTATATACATCTCTGGATAGTAAGTCTTGAAGACTGTCCTCAATCACACCACTTCCGTATAAAGAATTACTAGTCGCTCTCACTGCATCTATTGCCTGAAGGCAGTCCACTATCATCTTCTCATCACGGGGCAGGTCATCATAAAAACACTCAAAAATCTCATCAAAATATTCTTCCTTTTGTTCTTGCAACTCCTTGTCTCCATAGTCAGGGTGATGTAAAAGAAAGTACTTTAATTCTTGGTAGCGTTTAGGCAATTCCTTATAATCTGGCATCAAGACATAGGACGGAATTTCTAATCTATCTGCAATATATTCTAGTGTTTTTATAGTCGGTCGAAATTCTCCTTTTTCTATCCGCACCAGCTGACGCACTGATAGTTCAGACTCATCCCCGCAAAAAACTGGACGACTAAGTCCTTTCTCCTCTCTTAAAAGTCGCACTTTATCCCCTAACTCATTTATCTTGTTCATTTGCCCCTCGCATGATTATTAAAGGTTTGATTTTCAAATAAATATATGCGATGATTATACCATTTTTCAAATAGAATTACAAAAAAGAGACAGGATTTCTCCTGCCTCTAGGCTGATAACAATTATTTACGGCGTCCTGGTCTTTCTTTGTAACCATAGTAAGAATCTTCGATGATTTCTTGCATATGGTCAACCATTGGAAGACGTGGGTTAGCTGGTGAACATTGATCTTCATAAGCAAGGAAGGCCAATTCACGAGAATGTTCTTTCCATTCTTTTTCATCGATTCCTTGTGCTTTGAAGTTCATTTGGATACCTACGCGCTCACCAAGTTCGTAGACAGCTTTTGCATAAGATTCCACACCTTCTTCTGGAGTAGAAGCTGGAAGGCCAAGCATACGTGCGATATCTTGGTATTTTTCATCTGCACGGTAGTAGTTGTACTTAGGCCATGTTGCTGTCTTAGCTGGACGTGTACCGTTGTAGCGGATGACGTATGGAAGCAAGATAGCATTTGTACGACCGTGGATTGTGTGGAATTGCGCACCAATCTTATGAGCCATTGAGTGAGAAATCCCTAGGAAGGCATTGGCAAAGGCCATACCAGCGATTGTTGAAGCGTTATGCATTTTCTCACGTGAGTGGAAGTCTGCATTCTTAACTGAGCTTTCAAGGTTTTCGAATACAAGTTTGATAGCTTGAAGTGCAAGACCATCAGTGTAGTCACTAGCCATTTGTGATACGTAAGCTTCAGTCGCGTGGGTCAATACGTCCATACCAGTGTCCGCAGCTACAAATCCAGGAACTGTCAATACCAAAGCAGGGTCTACGATTGCCACAGTTGGTGTCAATGAGTAGTCAGCGATTGGATATTTACGGTTGTTTGCTTTATCAGAGATAACAGCAAATGGTGTTACTTCAGATCCTGTACCAGATGTAGTTGGGATAGCGATGAATTTAGTCTTCTTACCAAGCAATGGGAACTTGAAGGCGCGTTTACGGATATCCATGAATTTTTGTACAAGGTCACGGAAGTCCACTTCTGGTTGCTCGTAGAAGAGCCACATTACTTTAGCAGCATCCATTGGTGAACCACCACCGAGAGCGATGATTGTATCTGGTTTGAAGGCGCGCATGATTTCAGTACCACGGTTTACAGTTGTGATATCTGGATCTGGTTCTACATCAGCAAAGATTTGGTAAACAACCTTATTGCGACGAAGGTCAAGTTGTTCGATGATACGATCAAGGAAACCAAGCTCTACCATGGCATGGTCAGTAACAATCATGACACGTTCAACGTCACGACATTTTTGAAGGTATTGAATTGAATCACGTTCAAAGTATGTTTTTGAAGGAAGTTTCATCCATTGCATGTTATTTCTCCGTCTTCCGACTTTTTTGATATTCAAGAGGTTAATGGCACTAACGTTATCCCCAACTGAGTTACGTCCGTAAGAACCACATCCGAGTGTCAATGATGGCAAGAAGGCATTGTAAACGTCCCCGATACCACCGAAAGTAGAAGGTGAGTTACAGATAACACGAATAGCTTTAACAGCTTTACCAAATTCTTTAGTCAATTCTTCATCAGCTGTGTGGATGGCTGCTGAGTGCCCAAGACCGTTAAATTCAACCATTTGACGAGCTTTGGCAATACCATCTTCACGGCTTTCAGATTTCAAAACTGCGATAACTGGTGACAATTTTTCACGAGTCAATGGCTCATTTTCACCAACTTCTTTACATTCTGCAGCAAGAATGTTTGTTCCTTCTGGAACTGTAAATCCAGCTTGTTCAGCAATCCAAGTTGCTGGCTTACCAACGATGTCAGCGTTCAATTTCGCACCAGCACAGTTTTTGCTGTTTGCTTTCACGCCGAAGCAGAATTCTTCAAGAAGTGCTTTTTCTTTTTTGTTTACAAAGTAAGTGTGATAAGATTTGAACTCTGCTACAAATTCATCGTAAATCTCTTTATCAATGATAACCGCTTGTTCTGAAGCACAGACCATACCGTTGTCAAATGATTTAGACATGACGATATCGTGTGCAGCCTGGCGGATGTTAGCTGATTTTTCAACATAAGCTGGAACGTTTCCGGCACCTACCCCAAGAGCTGGTTTACCACATGAGTAAGCCGCTTTAACCATGGCATTACCACCTGTTGCAAGGATTGTTGCAATACCTTCGTGGTTCATAAGCGCACTAGTTGCTTCCATAGATGGTTCAGTAATCCACTGTACACAGTTTTCAGGAGCACCTGCTTTAATCGCAGCATCACGAACGATTTGAGCTGCGTGAGCTGATGATTCTTGAGCTGATGGGTGGAAGGCAAAGACGATTGGATTACGTGTCTTCAATGAAATCAATGCCTTAAAGATTGCTGTTGATGTCGGGTTTGTTGTAGGGGTGATACCACAGACAACACCGACCGGTTCAGCGATGAGGGTCAATCCTGTTACATCGTCTTCTTCGATAACGCCAACTGTTTTAGTGTGACGCATATTGTTTACTACGTGTTCACAAGCAAACAAGTTCTTAGTTGCTTTATCTTCAAATACACCACGTCCTGTTTCTTCAAAGGCATGTAAAGCCAATTCTCCGTGGGCATCCAAAGCTGCCACTGACGCTTTAGCTACGATGTAGTCGACCTGATCTTGGTCGAGTTTACGCATTTCTTCAAGAGCAACTAAAGCTTTTTGCACCAAGCCATCGACATGCTTTTCAGCAGCGAGTTTCTTTTCCTCTGGTGTCACAGTTTTTTTATCAGCCATATTTTCCTCCATAGCTTTCAAGGATTGATATCCTTTGTTAATTTTTTCACAAGTTTATTATAACGCATTATTTTAACTTTGTAAACAGTTTCATAAACATTTCACAAAGAATTCTTTACTGTTTGTGAAATTTTTCTCATTTTCTTTATTTATCAAGTTTTTTCTTTAGAGTTTGTGAAATTAATTTCCAATATTTTTTATTTCACAAGCTTGATTGGAAGAGGGACTTGGAAATAGATAGATTTTCTAGTAAGCGCTTACTTTATAATTCTAATAATACCTCCTTTGATAAGGAGGCTTTATTTTTGTTGAAAAACGCCTTGTTTAAAAGTCCCTTCATAAACGACTTCTTGTTCTGTTGTTAGTTTCCCTTTTCCTTCAGCCTGACCATTTACAAAATCACCTTCGTAGGTCCAGCCTTCTTTAGATTGAAAGGTACCTTTTCCGTTGAAAGCTCCATTGTTGAAACCACCTGTATATTGGTCTCCATTTTGGAAGGTGATGGTTCCTTGGCCATTCATTTTACCACGGACAAGACTACCGTCGTAAACAATGGTTCCATTATCAAGCTTTAGAACACCTTTTCCGGGAATATTTAGAAAAAAGACGAGCAGAGCACAAAAAACAATGGCAACTACTGCTAAAAGCTCTAAACGTGGACGAGTCAGATAGACACGATACTTTTCGTAAAAATTCTTAAGATTTTCCACCTTCACTCTCCTTTTCTAAACGTTCTAACCAAGCTTGACAACCCTCTTGAACACGTCGATAGGTTTCCTCAAAATCTCCTGTATACCAAGGATCTGGAACACTTTCAGATGCGAATGAGTAAATCTTATCTTTACAGTCTGCTGGACACATCTGACGTAAGTCAGAAACATTTGAAGCATCCATACCGATAATATAATCAAAGGCTTCAAAATCTTCCTTACTAATCTGAAGCGATGTCTTGCCTTTTTCATAAGGAATCTCATACTGTTGAAAAATCCCTTGAGTTCCCTTATGAATCGGATTACCATGTTCCCAAGAGGAAGTCGCTCGACTTTGGATTTCATAATTATCTGTCATTGATTTCATAACAAACTCGGCCATAGGGCTGCGACAAATATTCCCCAAACAGACAAAGACTAGTTTTTTCATCCCATTTCCTTTCTTTTATAGAAAAACGGGAGTTAGTAATCCCGTCTTATTTTTCAATTGCGCCTTCTAGTGAAGCTGTTTCTTTCAGCGGTAATACGGTCTTGATAGCAGCTAGTTCAAAAGTCAAGTAAACCCCATCTACATCAAGAACAATCGTTCTCTTCTCAGTATCTACTTCATCGACTGTTCCGTAAAGTCCACCGATTGTAATCACTTCATAGCCTTTTTGCAGTTTATTTAAGCTTTCCATACGTTTTTGTGCTTGTTTCTTTTGAGAGCGTTGCATAAAGAACATCAAGGCAAACATCGCTACAAGCATAATTAAAAATGTATAATTTGGATTCATTGTATTCTCCTTTGTCTTTTACATAGGACTACTATATCAAATTTCAGCTACTTTTACAAGATTGTACCTTGCTTTTCTAGTAAGAAAAATCAGAGCTTGCGCCCTGATTTTTAGGATTATTTCAAGTTTTGAACGACTTTTACTAGATTTTCTACAGTAAAGCCATATTCTGCCAATACTTTTGGTGCTGGGGCAGAGGCTCCGAAGGTATCAATACCAAGAACAGCACCATCTAGTCCAACATATTTGTACCAGTTTTGACTTGCACCCATTTCGACTGCAACACGACGGCGAACTGCATTTGGAAGGATTTCTTCCTTGTAAGCTGCATCTTGTTTATCAAAGACATCTGTAGATGGCATGCTGACTACGCGGACTTTTGCACCTTGACTAGCCAATTCTTTGGCAGCTGAGACAGCAAGATTAACCTCTGAACCTGTCGCAATCAAGATGGTATCAAAGTCTGCTGCATTTTCATAGACAACATAGGCACCTTTTGCAACCTTGTCGAAGTCTGTTCCTTCTTCAACAGTCAAGTTTTGACGTGTCAAGACAAGGGCAGTTGGTGTTTTTTCGCTTGTCACTGCAAGGTACCAAGCTGCTTGCGTTTCACGCGCATCTGCTGGACGGAAAACATTCAGATTTGGCATGGCACGAAGACCTGCTAAATGCTCAACTGGTTCGTGAGTCGGACCGTCTTCCCCAACCGCAATAGAATCGTGGGTAAAGACATAAGTCACAGGAAGTCCTTGTAAGGCTGACAAGCGAACAGCTGCCTTCACATAGTCAGAGAAGACGAAGAAAGTTCCACCGTATACACGAAGTCCACCGTGAAGGGCCATCCCGTTCAAGATAGTTCCCATGGCAAATTCACGAACACCAAACTGAATGTTACGGTTCAAGCGATTGGTATCATCTTGAAGTCCATCAGTCTTGATATAAGTCATGTTTGAGTGAGCTAGGTCAGCTGATCCACCTAAGAAGGTTGGTAACTTAGCTGCCACAACGTTCAAAGCATCCTGACTCGAGTTACGAGTTGCTTGAGAGAAGCCATTTTCTAAGGCTGGGAAGTCTGCTGGAGTCACTTCAACTGGATCGCGCCCTTCGATAATTGCTTCCAATTCTGCAGCCAATTCTGGATGCGCTTCTTTGTAATCTGCGACTAGTTTTGCCCATGCTTCATAAGCTGATGCACCACGGTCTGCAACATTTTCTTTGAAATCAGCATAAACTTGTTCTGGAATTTCAAATGGTTCGTAGTCCCAACCAAGAGCTTGACGAGTTGCTGCAGTTTCATCTGCTCCAAGAGGAGCACCGTGTACGGCATTAGTTCCCTGTTTGTTTGGAGAACCGTATCCAATAACAGTCTTCACTTCAATCAAAGATGGCTTACCTGAAGCTTTAGCTGTTTCGATAGCAGCATGGATATCTTCCAAGTCTGTTCCGTCTTCAACCAAGGCAGTATGCCAACCGTAGGCATTGTAACGGTCACGAACACTTTCTGTAAAGGAATCTTTTGTCTCACCATCCAAGTTGATGTCATTTGAATCATAAAGAACAACCAACTTGTCCAGTTTTTGCAAACCTGCGTATGAAGCCGCCTCGCTTGAGACACCTTCCATCAAGTCTCCGTCTCCACAGATAACGTAAGTATAGTGGTCAAAGATATTGTAGCCTTCGCGGTTATATTTGGCTGCCAAGAAACGTTCTGCTTGGGCAAAACCAGTAGCAGTTGAAATTCCTTGCCCTAGAGGACCTGTCGTAGCATCAATCCCTGCTGTATGGCCAAATTCTGGGTGACCTGGTGTTTTTGAACCCCATTGACGGAAGCTCTTAATCTCATCCATGCTAACATCTTCAAAACCAGAAAGGTGAAGAAGGGCATAAAGGAGCATTGAACCATGACCTGCTGAAAGAATAAAGCGGTCGCGGTTAATCCAGTTTGGTTGAGCTGGATTGATACGAAGTTGTTTTGTAAAGAGGCTGTAAGCCATCGGAGCTGCTCCCATAACCACACCTGGGTGACCTGAGTTGGCTTTGTTGATGGCGTCAATACCTAGGAAACGAATTGCATTAACAGATAGATTTGACATAGAATTTCCTTTCTATTTGAGGTGATTACTGAATCACACATTCTATTTTACTATTATATGAAAAAATAGATAGAATAGCAATTAAACAATTCGACGCTATATAAGTCATCTATTTTCTATTCTCTGGTCGCCTGATAGTAGGGAAGTAAGCGTTCATAAGCTTCTTCTAATTTTCCTAAAATCATTTCTAATGATTGGGTTTCTATAAAAGAAACATCTGCCTTAACTAACACTTTTCGGATTTCCTGACTGCCTACCTTCTCGACTAAGATTTGACGATTTTCTTCGTTCGCCTCCCACCGTTGACTTTCCCCATCTGAGTAGGATAGATAATAAATCCCTTCTACCGCTGGAACCTCTAAAACCTTGGCCTGCTTGCCTAAAGTTTGCTCATCTTTCTTGCGCTCGATAAAACTAACTTCTAGTGAGACACCAAAATCAGAGGGTACTCCATACAAACGAAGAGCCAACATAGGCTCTGTCACTTGTCCGTCTCTCTGTAGATAGACCCAGAAATGTGGTCGCAAACGCTGCGCTTGATTCATCCACTGACTAGTTTGTTGGAGTTGCCATTCTGGATGGCTTGCTTGAAAGGCTTTGGCTAGCTCTGTAAAAGCCTTTCTGGCCTCTTGACCTTTGTGGCGAAATGCCATCATTTTCTCTCGTTCTTCTCCCGCTTTATCAGGATTACGGTACTGTAAACCAGCAAAGTCTAGATAGTCTCTTATCTTATTCAACATTAGTTTAATCTCCTCTAGCTAGCAAAAAATCAGGATTAACCTGATTTTGCTTTGCTTATTCTGCATCTACGACAACATAGCGATTTGGCTCGTCACCCTCAGAATAACTCGTCACGCCATCCATGCGTGAAATAATGCGATGGATAATCTTGCGTTCGCTATTTGACATTGGATCTGTTTGTCGGCTGCGACCTTCTTCTAAAACACGAGTCGCCAATTTTTGCGCATAAGTCTGCAAGACTTCTGCACGGTGTTCAACATAATCATTGACATTGATTGTAATATAGAAGGTTCTTGAATAGCGGTTGTAAAGATAATTTTGAGCCAATAGTTGCAAGGCCTTCAAAACTTTGCCATGATAACCGATAATACGACCTGGCTCATTGGTATCAATTTGCAGATTAATACTACGACGGTTATAGTCATTTGAAATCGTCGCCTCAACGTCCATGTCATCAATAATCGTTTGAACATAAGTCGTTACTTCCATAGCTACTTGTTCAATATCAAAGCTCGGTTCAACCTTTAAGCCCAAGTCTTCTAATTCTTGACTTTCAGTTTGTTCAACTTGACTCTCAACAGTGGGAATTTCTACTTCTTCGAGGCCAGCTTCTTCAAGCTGTAATTCATTTAAAATCTCAATATGCCCAGTTTCTTCCAAAATAGTGCTAGCATGTTTTTCATTTTTCAATATTTCAGCCTTGACTTCATCAGAAACCCCTTGACCTTCTTCTTCAATCTTTTTAATTGCTTCTACAACATGACCCAAATCAACGGTTGCTTCACTGACTGTCTTAACTGGTTCATTTTGTTCATTGATTTCTTTAGGAACACCCTTAACAGCTTGTTGATTTGCCTTAATGACAGTTGTTTCACTAATGGCTTCAATGTCAACCTGGGCTGGTTTTTTACCAAATAAACCAAAAAATCCATTTTTTTCACGAGAAATGACTTTGATGTGAGCCTTCATTCTTGGAATATCTAATTCTTTCAATCCTTTCTGGATTGCTTCCTCAACAGTTGAACCTGTAAATACTACCATTACCAGATTCCTCCTTATTATTTCGTTTTCTGAGCCTTTTTCTTGGCTTTTCTTTTTCTATTTTCCAAATCTTTCTGTGCCTGTACTACAGCCTCGCGCTCTGCAATAATCTTGAATGGATTGTTCAAGAAATAGGTTTGCAAGACTTGATAAGCATTAGACACTGTCCAGTATAGGGCGACTCCACCTGGTGCATAAACTGCAAAGATAAAAATCAAGACTGGAATCCCATACATCATCGCAGTCGTAGCGCCATTACGCTCAGACAAAGCTTTGTTAGACAACCAAGTACTTAAAAAGGTAAATACTGCTGCTAAAACAGGAAGAACAAGGGTTGTATCCACACCACCAAGGTTAATCCATAAGAAATGACCTGTCTTTAAAAAGTCAACTCTTGATAGAGCTTGGAACAAGGCCAAGATAACCGGCATCTGAATCAAAATCGGCCAAAGAGAATCTGACTGTCTGACACCCATTTCTTTAAAGACTTTACGCATTTCTTGCTCTAGCTTGGTTCTGCTTTCCATATCTCGACCTGGATATTGTTCTCGAAGCGCCTTAATGCGTGGTTGAGCTTCCTGCATTTTTCTGGAAGCCACCATTTGCACTTGAAAGACTGGCAAAAGCAGTGTACGAATCAAGACCGTAAAGAGAATAATCCCCACTCCGATACTGATATCAAACGATAAAAAGCGAATAATTTCCGCAAAGAAGTAAACAAATTTACTCCAAAAATCAGCCGATTCGGCTGTAATATCGCTAGTTGTCCCATTTGTTGCACAGGCTGTCATGATCAATAGGGACAGTCCTAGCAAACTAGTCAACTGTAGTTTCTTTTTCACTCCCATTTCCTTCCTGGTAAATCTTTGATAATTTTAATACGTGGAGTAGATTTTTCTCCATCTCTGCGTATCCCAAGGTTTCGACCCCTTTTCGAGCAATGACAACAAAGTCGACATCTTCTACCAGACTCCCTTTAGCATTCTGGATAATATGTCTAATTCGTCGCTTGATTTGATTTCTAGTGACGGCATTCCCCAGTTTTTTGCTAACTGATAGACCTACTCGAAAATGGTTTTTCTGATTTTCTAATTGGTAGACAACAAATTTGCGATTGGCAAAACTTGTCCCCTCCTTGAAAATCGCCTTAAAATCTTTCTCTCTTTTTACACGAAAGTTTTTCTTCAAAACTCAACTCCATCTATTAAATTACTACTATTATACCATATTTTTCAAAAAAGCCAATCATAGCAAGGTTTTGGACATTTCCATCAGAAAAAGAAGCTGGAAAAATCTCTTTTCCAACTCCTTGTACTGAATATTTTTTCTGATTTTAGTTATTTTTTCAAGCGTTCAACGTCACGGGCAATGACCAATTCTTCATCTGTTGGAATAACCAAGACACGGATTTTCGCTGCCTCTGTTGAGATGTCTCCTGTCACACCAAAGACGTTCTTTTCTGGATCAACATCACAGCCGAACCAAGAGATACCTGAAATAACATCTTCACGTACGTTTGCAGCATTTTCACCGATACCTGCTGTAAAGATAATAGCATCTGCTCCATTTAAGACTGCAAGGTATTGACCGATATGTTTTTGGATACGGTCAACATACATTTCATAAGCCAAAGTGGCATCGTGGTCCCCTTCTTCCATAGCAGCAATCACATCACGCATATCACTAGATTTACCTGAAACTCCCATCAGTCCTGATTCACGATTAAGAACGTGACTAATGTCTTCAGGAGTATTAAAGTCCTCTGTATATTGCATTAAGTAAGGAATGATAGCTGGGTCAATATCTCCTGTACGTGTTCCCATCATCACACCACCAAGTGGAGTGAATCCCATTGAAGTATCGACAGATTGACCACCCTTAACAGCTGTAATAGAAGCTCCATTACCGATGTGGCAAGTAATCAATTTCAAGTCTTCTAATGGACGTCCCAAAAGTTTTGCAGCTTCTCCTGCTACAAACTGGTGACTTGTACCGTGGGCACCGTATTTACGAACCTTGTTTTCTGTGTAATATTT
This sequence comes from uncultured Streptococcus sp., assembly GCF_963518475.1. GTDB lineage: Bacteria > Bacillota > Bacilli > Lactobacillales > Streptococcaceae > Streptococcus. Next base: position 21,989 of record NZ_CAUQJA010000020.1, read on the forward strand.
TGTTGGTAGAGGGTAGCGATAAGCTTTCTCTGGCATAGTTGTGTGGAATGAAGTATCAAAAACAACTACACTGGTAATGTCTGGCAACAATTCCTTGAAGGCACGAACACCTGCTGCATTGGCTGGATTGTGGAGAGGAGCCAACAAGCTCAACTCTTCAACTTTTTCTAAAACATCTCCCTCAACGACTGTTGATTCTTTGAAATATTCTCCACCGGCAACAACACGGTGTCCAACACCTGTAATCTCGTCATAAGCCTTGATAATATCGAAACGAATCAAGTCATCCAATAAAATTTTAACAGCTTGTGTATGATTTTCGATATCCAAAATTTGTTGTTCAGAACGGCCATCAAATTTTACAGTTGAAATTGAATCTTTCAAACCGATACGTTCAATCAAACCTTTCGCCAATACTTTTTCTTCTGGCATTAAGTATAATTGCCATTTCAAACTTGAACTTCCTGCATTGATTGCAATTGTTTTTGTCATAACATGATACCCCTTTTTAAGCGTTTTCATCTATTATAACAAAATCTATTTTATATTTCAGTACCTTGAGTCCATTTTTGAAAATTTTCTTTAAATTTCATTAAAACACTTGCATCTTGCAAGCTAGCAAGTGGATAAACAAAAGGCTCTACTGCTATTTCATTTTTCTTCTGTAGGATAAAAATAGTCTTAGATTGTTTAGCATTAGCAAAGAGATTTTCAGGCAAACTAATCATGGCAGTCAAACTTGCCTCCTCTTTCAACCAGCCTTTCAACAAGTCACTTTGAGGGCTGGTCAACAAATCACTCGGAGCGAGAAAAATAGCGTATCCATCTGACTTGAGATACTTAAGTCCTTGTTCCATGAGCAAGTGATGGGCGTAAGTATGTTCTTGGCTAGAAGCAACTTGATGACGCGACGCAACGGCGTCATCAGGATAATAGCCAACAGGCAAGTCGCTGATGACCACATCACTTTCTTTGAGCATTTGTGGACGAACGGCATCTCCTTGGACAAAGCCAGCCTGCAAACCAATCACATCTGCCATGCTTGCTGCCAAATCAATCAGCAAATCATCCACTTCCATTCCCAAATAATCCACCTTTTTATCAAGCGAAGTCAAGAAAGTAGCGCCTAGAATTCCCATCCCAGAACCCATTTCGAGGATAGTAATTTCCTCCTCTTTAAACAACTCTTCCACAATAAACACCAAAAGTAAAGCAATGGCATCTGGTGTAAACTGGTGATTGGCCTGTAGGGGTTCTGTCTGCCCAGCCTTCATCAAGAGAAACTGGTAGGTCTTGAGCCATTCTTCTTTGCGAAGCGCTAAACGCTTAAGAGCTTGATTATTCCCTTTGACCTGCTCTAACTCAGTCTCACCATCCAAATAGATGCTGTTTTGCTCCACCAAGGCGTCATAAAAATTGGTCGCCAAATCACTTTGGATGACTTGGACATTCTCTAGTAAATACGTATAAGCTTGTTCAATTTTTTCAAAATCCATATTCCTATCTTATCAAATTTCCCTTCTTTTTTCCATCCTTATAGAAAAATCACTCCCTGACTAGGCGAGTGATTTTGGGGCTACTGTAAAAAAGAGTTCTGAGTAATTTCCTTGAAACAGGTCCTCGGCACTATAAAGAATCTGACTATGCACAGATGAAAAACCATGCTCAATTAGCTTGTTTTCCAATGCAGGCAATTCAAAGCCGTGATGGTTGGCTTCCGCCTTGGTAAAATCAGCAATGAGGAGTTGTCCATCTTTCCTCAAATGTTGATGAAACAGTGAGAGAGCCACATCCACATCAGGCATATGATGAAGAACCCGACTAACGACAATGAGATCAAACTCTTGCTCCAAGGGATTTTCCAATAAATCTTGCTCCAAAAACTGGATATTCTCGATGTCTTGCTGCTCCGCTTTCAAACGAGCCTGCTCCAGCATTTTCTCAGAAATGTCTACAAGAGTGACAGATTTAGCCTGCTTGGCTAGGGGCAAGGCTAATAGACCCGTCCCTCCGCCGAAATCCAAAATTTCTTTGTCTGATAGAAAATCAATCTGTTTCTTGACTGCTTGACAAACCAAGTTTGCAAGGAAGATATTTTTAGGGGAATCGAAAGTTTCTGCTTTGTGGTTAAAATCATGTTTCATATTTTTAGTTTAGCACAAAGTAGCTTGATTGGCTAGGAATTCTCTTTCTTTTCAACTTTCTCTTCTGATTTTTTCTTCTCTGCTTGATTACTTGAATCAGTCACTACCTTTTCCTTTTTAGCTGTTTTCTCTTCTTTGAGTTTGACGGAAGGAAAGATGAACTCATATTGGCTCTTAGGTGTACGAACCCTTGTCACCAAGCTTGTTTTCTTATTTTGATAGCTCACCTGACCCAGATTAAAGGCCTGTTCCCCACTTTCTTGCTCAACCTTACCTTTAGTTCGCTTGGCCATGGCAAAAGCAATCAGCTTTTCTTTATTCAAAGCATAGTCTTGATAGTGGGCGACTTGTCTGTTCAAGTAAAATTGTAACAAAAGACTAAAGATGGCTGCTATAGTGACTGCATAGATGAGAACACCCGCCTTAACTTTTTGCTTTTTCCACACGATAGATGAACTCCCTTTCTAAGCCTTTTTGGAATTGAAAACGAAAGCGAACCAGTTGATTCTCCTCTGTAATCTGTGCAGATTTGAGTCCATAAACCATGGGCTGATAACCCCGTCCACTGGCATCAGTTTTTCGAAAATCATCTGATTTGGACTTACCCATAGCAATATCCTTGCCATCTTGCTTCATATAGAGGCGATTGCCTTCCACTTTTTCGAATTGCGAACGGTCTAATTCTGCCTCCAGCTGGTCCACAAACAAGAGCCACTCTTTTTGCTCGCTTTGTTGCTGGTAGCGAACTTCTGAAATGAGGAGCTGACTCATGGCTTGAAAGAGAAGTAAGCTTCCACTGATGACAATGAGGGCAATCAGGGATTCTAACAAGGTAAAAGCCTTGACCTTATGGCTCTTTGATAGCCAACAACTGTTCTGAACCATGGTAGACCTCCAATTCCTTTTCACTAGAAAACACCTGAATCTCAACTCCGTTGATGTTTACCTGATTTTGACCTGTCTGCAGGGCCATCTTAGCTACCCTCAAGACTTCTTCTTTCTGCAAGATTCTTGCTTCTTCTTGCCTATTTTTTTGAATTTGTCCCAAAAGGAGGGTCGCAATACTGGCAAAGATAGCTAAAGCGACTACTGCTTCCAGTAAAATCACTGCCCTAATTTTTTGTTTCCTTAATGCGTTTAATTTTTCCATTTCCTAGATATAATTGATAGCGAATCGCTCCTTTACTGGTCTGAAATTCAACCTTATCCAAGGACGAATTGCCCCCAGCTCGGTCAAATGTGATACTTTGTCCCGATGGTGCCTGAATTCCTTTAGGAACTGTCAGCTTTTGACTGCCATTGCTAATGGTCTGTCCGTCTATGCTTAAACTTGTCTTTTGCTGACTAGCTACACTGCGTTTTTGAGTTTCCCGATAAAGTTCTTCAAACTCCATAAAGAAAATCTGTTCCTCTACCGCCGCAAAAGTGGATTGGACAGAACCGGATAAGCCTAAGGCAAGGATACTCACAAGTCCCAAAACCAAGAGACTTTCCAGCATGGTAAAGGCCTTAATCATTGACTTTACGATTTGCCCCTCCATTTTTAGTATAGTATTCATTATAAGCTTTAGCCTGTTCTTCCGTGATGCGCCCATCGTCTTGTAACTTGCTTAGGCTAGCTTCTTCATTCTTATCTAAGCTATAAAGTTCTGCCTGGCTTTCCACCACCTTAACAACAGCAGCTTTTCCTTTGTCATTGACTGCTTCTTTTTGCTTGGTCAGATTAGGTACAAAGAGTAATAGAAGCACGCTGATGATGAGCAAGACTACCAACATTTCCACAAGTGTGAAAGCCTTCACTTTCGCTTTTTTCAAGAATGTCATCAGTTTTTTCATTTTAAAAATTTACCTCCATATTTTGATACATGGGCATGAGCATTGCCGCATAAAGTAAAACGATAATCAGAGCCACAAAGATAAAGACCAATGGCTGCACCAGATTCATGGTACGATTGACTCGGGTAAAAAAGGTTTCCCAAGTTTTTTCAGCATAGATTTCCAACTCACTCCCCAACTTGGACTTGACTTCCCCATACTCGATGATAAGACTCAACTCCTTTTTAAAGAAAGGATAGGTTGCTATTGTTTGAGAAAATTCCCGACCATTTTGTAGGGCTTGAGCCAAATCTCGACCGATTTCTTTAAAGAGCTGGGAACCTTGTTCCTGCATGATTTGAAAAATCTGCGTCAGCTCCATTCCCTGTGAAATCATATTGCCCCATTCACGCGCATAATAGGCTGTCAAATAGGTCTGCACAAAGATTCCAAGAAAGGGAAGGCGTGCTAAGATAGAAAAGACGCGCATCTTAGAACTTCTTTTATAAAAAGTTAGTGCTAAAAGGGCAAGTATGGAAACAAACCCTACCATTCCTAGAAAGATTTGTGGCAGATTGCCGATAATTTGGGTGGCAATATTACTACTATCCAGTTGTGGTAGTAGGTAGTTCCGTAGCCCCAGCATGATTAAGAGAAGAAATCCCAGCAAGATCAAGGGATAGGTCGCTACTTCAATTAATTTTTTCTTGACCTTGGCCAGATTGTCTAGATATTCTTCTATCTTTCCCAAACTCAGGTGGAGATTTCCATGGACTTCCGCTAGGGATAACTGAGTGACAATGGCACTTGAAAATCCCAAACTTTCCATCATTTCTGAGAATGATTTCCCCTGAGACAAGCCCGTGCGCATCTGGGTCACACACTGCTTGTCCAACAAAGCACTCCTATCTAAAAAGGAGATAGTCTCCACCAGATGAAAACCGCTGGAAAAGAGATTGTTAAACAAGGTGATGATATTTTTTTGCTTAGCTGTAGCTAATTTTTTCCGTTTCAGCCTGAAGACTTGTGATATGTCCATCTTTAAGAAGCTGGTCAATCTGTTCATTCCAGCTAGTTGGCTGGTGTTCTTGATAGTCTTTGTTTGCAAAGTCAACGATTCCTCCTCCCCCGATTAATCTCTGATAGCAGACGCCTTGCAGAACGACTGCCAATTCCTCCTCACTCACACCCAACTCCAGCAGGCGCTCATAAACACCTCGAATACTCTTGGCGTGAATGGTTGAAAAGACTGTCGCACCTGTCAGACTAGCTCTGACCACTGCACGCGCCGTCTCGCTGTCTCGAATTTCTCCGATAATCAAGAGATCTGGTCGATGACGCAAGGAAAGTTTGATTAGATTTTCATAGGTCAACCCGATTGCTTCGTTCAACTGCAATTGGAGCATGTCGTCCTGCTTGATCTCAACTGGATCTTCGATGGACATGACTTGCTGTCCTTTAAAGAGAGACTTGGCCAATTCATGCATCAGGGTTGTCTTTCCACTTCCGACTGGGCCAGCAAAAAGATAAAGTCCCCGCTGCCTGTACTGCTTGCCCAATTCTTCAATATCCTGAAACCAAAAATGCAAATCCTGCTCCTCATCATGCAACAAGCGAATAACTAAACTCTCCTGCCCTCGATAATCACCTACAGTAGATAGACGTAAGGACGCCATCTTCTGGTCATAGGCATAATCACAGGAACCAAGTTGACTACGTCGCTTTTCTCCAACATTCATACCCGCCACAAACTTAAAGTGACTGATGACGGCCGCAAATTTTTCAAAATCATAACAACCGATTTTACAGCGCTCGTCTCCGACCCTCATATGAAGCTCATAGGCGTCTAACTTGGGGACAAAATAAATATCTTGTGCCCCTTTTTTCCGAGCCGAACGAATGATTTCTTGTGCAATTTCTTGAACCATACTTACCTCCTCACCTATACTATTCGCAAAGATTTGGGAAAATAAAAAAAGCAACTCCAAAAAAGTTACTTTTTCTCTATTTTAATTTCATACGGCAAGAACGGTGCCTTTCCTTACCTGTTTGTTTTTCATAGCCTGGACGTAATTTTTCATCTGGAATAACCTGTTCATCTTGTAAAAGAGCCAAAGAATGGTATTGTTGTAAATACTCGTCACATTCATCACACCAGCGTTGGTCTTCTGGATCCCAAAAAATGGTCATCAAATCACTTCTACTTTTATAAAGAGGGGATTCTTGCTCCAATCGAAACCAGCAAGTCTTGTAGTATTTGAGAGCATCATAATACTGGTCAAACTTCTTACTCGCTACAATATCTTCTTCCCAACCTTCTAAGAACCACCACGGTTCAAAATCTCCGTACATTTCTATAACACGATACATATTCATTCATTCCTTTGTACCGTATATTATAACCAATTCCGCCAAACAAGGAAAGTAAAATGCTCATTTCTTGACTTTTTTGATAAAAATCCAGCCATCTGATGATGACTGAATTTCTATTTACTTATATGATAAAACTTTTTACTTCTTAAGCTTCTGAGATATCATTTTCGATAATGACCTTAATGGCATGGTGGTCTGCTGCCTTACTGAAGACTTCATAAGCTTTTTCAATTTCACTGAGTTTGAAATAATGGGTTACCAATTTTTCTGGTTCAATCTTATGACTTTCAAGAGCTTTCAACAATTGTGGAGTGGTATTTGTAGATACCAAACCAGTTGTTACATTGATGTTGCGAATCCAAAGTTTGTCCAAATCGAATTCGACTGGTTTACCATGTACACCACAGTTGGCAACTGTTCCGTCTATACCTATAATCTTTTGACAGAAATCAAATGTTGCAGGAATACCAACAGCTTCGATAGCAACATCTACACCACGACCATCTGTCAAATCATAAATTTCTTTAATGGCTTTTTCAGGGTCTGAAGAATTAACCTTGTGAGTCGCACCAAATGATACAGCAGTTTTCAAGCGGTTATCGTCTAAGTCCACCATAATCAATTTGGCTGGTGAGTAGAACTGAGCTGTCAAAAGAGCAGCCAATCCAACTGGACCTGAACCAATAATGGCTACGCTGCAACCAGGTTCTACTTTCCCTTTCAAGACACCAATTTCATATCCAGTAGGTAGAATGTCTGATAGCATAACCAAGGCTTCATCTGACAAGTCTTCTGGAGTATGGTAAAGAGTGTTATCTGCGTGAGGGACACGTAGATATTCAGCCTGCATACCGTCAATCAAGTGACCGAAAATCCAGCCCCCTTCGTCTTCACAATGGGCATAAATTCCTTTTTTACAGTAGTAGCATTTACCACAGGCACAGACACAAGAAATCAAGACCTTGTCGCCTTTTTTGAAATTCGAAACTCCTTCTCCAACTTCTTCAACAATCCCAATCCCTTCGTGACCAAGAATGGTACCACTTTGGCAAGCAGGAACATCCCCTTTGATAATATGGAGGTCTGTTCCACAAATAGTAGTTTTTACGATACGCACAATAGCGTCTGTTGGCTTGCGAATAACTGGTTTGTCTACATCAACAAAAGAAGCAAGTCCTGGTTTAACATAAGTATAGGCTTTCATAAAGCTTTCCTCCGTTTTTTTATTTGTACTATTTATAATATAATTGTAAGCCTTTTCATTTGCTTGTTCAAGTCTTTTTGTGATTTTCTTAACTTTTTTATTTACCAGTAAAGTACCCTGCATAAAAAAGCAGAAGCTAGTATCTAACTCCTGCTTTCTCTCTTATGCTTGATAACGTTTCACGCCATCTAGATAGGTTGCTACCAATTCCAAATCTTTATCTAGTACGATAAAGTCAGCATCATAACCTTCACGAATTTGTCCACAGACATCGTCAATATTAACAGATTTAGCTGGGTTAAGGCTGGCCATCATGACCGCTTCATGCGGATTCGCAATTCCCCATTCGACAACATTTCTCATACCATCTTTAAGTTTGAGGATAGAACCTGCCAAATTACCAGTAGATTTGAGACGTGCAGTTCCATTTGCTACTACAACAGGGAATTCTCCCAACATATAGTCACCGTCTTCAAGCCCACCAGCTGTCATACAGTCCGTAATAAGAGCGATGTTTTCTGTCCCCTTTTGCTTAAGTAAAATCTCACAAGCTTTTGGATCTACGTGATAACCATCACAGATCAATTCTGCGTAAGTATGTGGGAGCTCATACATAGCTCCTACCATACCTAGTTCGCGGTGTGTTAAACCACGCATCCCATTATAGGCATGTACCCATACACTAGCTCCAGCATCAACTGCCTTCTTAGCTTGTTCAAATGTCGCATCTGAGTGTCCAAGTGCAACTGTCACACCTTCACCTGTAATAGTACGTACAAAATCTTCCACTCCATCACGTTCTGGTGCAATAGCGATTTTATTTAGCATCCCTTTTGCAGCATCCTGCCAAGAATGAAACTCCTCAACACCCGGGTCTCTCATATAAGTTGGATTTTGTGCCCCCTTAAAAGTTTCTGTGAAATATGGACCTTCATAATAAATCCCACGAATCTTAGCACCTGTTGCTTCTTTATAATGGTTTCCAAGATTTTCAGTGACTGCAAGCAATTGCTCATAAGTGGCTGTTAAAGTTGTGGGCAAGAAACTGGTAACACCGGTACTAAGAAGTCCTTCACTCATAGTATGCAATGTACCTTCAATGTTGTTGTCCATCACATCTACACCTGCATATCCATGAATATGAGTATCCACAAGACCTGGTGCAATGCTATAACCAGTATAGTCAAGAACCTCTGCTCCTTCAGGAATTTGATCCACATGTTTCCCAAATTTGCCATCAACAAGTTCTAAGTACCCACCGCGACGAATGCCAAATGGATAGAAAAACTGATCCGCTTTAACGTAATTAGGCATAATAATGACCTCCTTAAAAGATTACTTTTGATATTTATTATGTCAATTATATTATAAACCTTTCTGATTCATTTGTAAATGGTATAGACCTGTTTTCTAGAGATATTTTAAAAGAGCTGGATTTCTCCAACTCTTCTCTTTTTAATACAAGTTATTTTGATTTGACCGGCTTGTCTTGAGCTGTTTGCAAGGCTGCAGCAATGGTATCTGCATACAATTTAGCTCCTGCTTCAATTTTACTATTGTCACTTCCAAAATGGACTTGGTCTGTCCCAGTCCAAATTTCTGGATGTTCCTTAGCAGCTTGATTCCAATCTGCTATCGTGATGTAAGGAGTCTTCTCTGCCAATTCTCTCATATAGGCAGCCGCCTTCTCAACGATTGCATAGGTCTCTTTTGTCTTATCTCCTTCATAAGGAGTCACTAAAACCATATGGTGCCCCTTAGGAAGATTTTTCACGATACTATCCCAATCTTCCTTATAATTTTCAGGATTATTTACCCCTGTTGCAATAACCACCATCTTTGGTAGAAATTTATTCTGGCTATTGTTGAGCATGATTTCGTTGGCGGTCTTGGTTGTTCTGCTGACTTGTGCATTAATCTGTGCCCCTGGAAGGGCTGTCTGCAACGCTGTATTAGCTCTTAGTGCTACCGAATCACCAATTAACATAGTGCCATCAGCAATTCCTAAACTATCAGCTTCTGCTCGTTCTGTCATTACCTTGGTCTGGTTAATATTTGTTGCAGCTTGCTTCAAGCCATTGACAGTTAAGTCTGTCTCAAAAGCTCCCACTTGTGGTGCCAACAGAGTTACTAAGAAGACAATGAAGGCCAAGATTCCTGTACTTGCTGCAAGGATTGTGTGAATATGAGGAAGAGGACGAAGGGTTTGTAAAACAGGTGTGTTCTTTCCTGCAATCCAAGGTTCCAACACATAAAATGATAGGCTGGCGAATCCATAAGAAAAAATCAAAGTTAATAACACAGCAAGAAGATTTGATGTCAACTGTGAAAAAATAATATAGAAAGGCCAATGGAAAAGATAAACCGCATAGCTAGTATCCGCTAAAAAGCTAATAATCTTTGGCTCCTGTACATTAGGAGTCTTTTCATGTAAGACACGCGCCGCCAGAATCATAGCAATGGCTGCAAGGCTGGCAAGCAAGAAGCCCATAAGATAGGCAAAGAGATAGGTAAATTTGACAAAGAAGGTCAAAATGAGTAAGAAGCCAAAACCTCCCCCAAAAACTAAAAGGGTCTTGCGTAAATCCCAGATTTTATCCAATTGCTTAACTAGGGAAGTCGTCTGACGAACGCCTACGATAGTTGCTAACACACTTCCCAAAAAGAATGGATAGACATGAGTTAAACTGGAGAAGTAAACAGAGGAATAAGAGGTTACTAGAAAACTACCAATAAACATGGAGAAGAAGCTGATCAAGAAGGCAACAGCAGATAAGAGAAAGACCATTCCTCTCAACTGACCATTTGATCTGGACTGTTTAGATAAGAACCAAACTGCCAATCCCCAGAGGATATAGTAGTGAACCTCAACAGCCAAGCTCCAATTATGAACAAACAAATGAGGAATGAACTGAGATTCATAACTCCCACCTGTTAGGATTTCATAGAAGTTGGTCATGAAGCCTAAGACACCCGCAATCTGACCCCCAATTCCAGCCACATAATCTTGCCGAACTAGAAAGGTAAAGGGCATGGTCACCAAGACCATCAAAACCACAGGTGGCACAATCCGATAAAAGCGTCTCCTAAAAAATCCAACCAAATCAATTTCATGATTTTTAGAAAATTCTTCGATAAGTAGAGCCGTAATCAGAAAGCCTGAAAATGTGAAAAAGACATCTACCCCGAAAAATCCTCCAGGAAAGATCGTCTGAAAGAAATGATACAAGAGTACCAAAAGTAAACCTGTAATCCTAATCAAGGAAAACCATTTAATACGCATACGAGTTTATTCTCCCTTTCATTATACACTTTATTCTATCAAAAAAAGAAGAAAAATCCCAAGAGAAAACTTAGGATTTTTAGCTTATATCAATTCCAGTTTAAAAATTACGGCCTGACTTATTATAGCCATATTTTTCAACAAAATACTCACGGAATTCCAAGAGATTGTCATCCATGATGGCTTGTCGTACTTGCTTCATCAGGTTAAGCAAGAAGTAAAGGTTATGGTAGCTAGTCAAGCGGATACCGAAGGTTTCATCAGCCTTGAGCAGGTGACGAAGGTAGGCGCGTGTATAGTTCTTACATGTGTAGCAATCACATTCAGGATCTAGTGGCGTAAAGTCCTCAGCAAACTGAGCATTTTTGACAACCAAACGACCTTGACTGGTCATACAAGTTCCGTTACGAGCGATACGAGTCGGCAAGACACAGTCAAACATATCCACCCCACGAATCACCCCATCAATCAAGCTATCTGGCGCTCCCACACCCATCAAATAGCGAGGTTTGTTTTCAGGCAACAATTGGGTTGTGAAGTCCAAAACCGCATTCATCTCTTCGTGGGTTTCTCCCACCGCCAAACCACCAATAGAGTAGCCTGGGAAGTCCATGCTGACAAGGTCATGAGCCGATTGGCGACGCAGGTCTTCAAATCCTGCCCCTTGCACAATTCCAAACAACCCTTGGTCATGCGGACGACGATGAGCCTTCAAACCACGCTCAGCCCAACGACTGGTACGCTCGATCGATTTCTTAACGTAGTCATAAGGCTGATAAAACTGGGGACATTCGTCAAAAGACATCATGATGTCTGAGCCCAGATTATTCTGAATAGAAATGGCTTTTTCTGGCGATAGGAACATCTTGGAACCATTGAGATGGTTTTTAAAGGTTACTCCTTCTTCTGTGATATTACGGCTATCTGCTAAGGAATAAACCTGAAAACCACCACTATCTGTCAAGATAGGCTGGTCCCAATTCATGAACTTGTGGAGACCACCTGCGCGTGCAATGAGTTCATCTCCAGGACGCAGCCAGAGATGATAAGTGTTTGACAGGATAATTCCTGAACCCATTTCCTTCAATTCTTCTGGCGACTGAGTTTTGACAGTGGCTTGTGTCCCAACTGGCATAAACATAGGTGTCGGGAAGGTACCGTGGGGAGTGATGATTTCTCCCAGACGAGCTCCTGTGTGTTTTTCTTTCTTAATCAAACGGTATTTGATTGGTGAATCTGACATTTTTTACCTCCGAAGCTGGGAAAGACAGTCCCAGTTCATACTTTGTGCCCAAGGGCATACTGTATGATTTTATCAAAAAAAGCTGGAACTGTCACGAACTATCTATAAGAACTATGGTATAATGAGAGAATGAAATACCCAAAAATTGATTTAAAAAACATTCGTCTGCAGGCTAGACAATTTCAAGCTGAAAATCCCCGCCTCTTTCTCGTCTATCTCTTACCTAGCATGCTAGTCATTTTGTCTGGCTTCCTCAATCCCTTAGAGCGCATCAACGAGAGTGTTTTAGAACAACCCTTTTTAAACGTGTTTGGTCATGTATCCCAAGCCTACCTTTTCCCACTATTAGTCTCCTTTATCGGAACAATACTTCTAACCAGTTCAGTTTATACAACTCTGAAACTCATCAAGAATCCTGATACAGAACTATCCGTCAAAAATGGTCTCGCACTCTTTAATGAAGAGCACTTTTCACAAACTTTTTTGACTCTCCTTCTCAAACGTTTCTATCTCTTCTTATGGAGCATTCCTAGCTTACTTGGGATTTACTTCCTCTTTTACAGTAGCTTTTTAGCAAAGAAATTCGTTGCCCTTCACCCTGAGTTTCCTAATCTGGATCTCTCGTCAATTGAAACCGAGCGCTTCCTCATGATCTTTGGTCTTTACGTTCTAGCAAGTATTTTCTTGATGATTATAGGAAATAGTCTCTATATTCCACAATACTATGCCTATTCACAGGTAGAATTTCTCCTCTGTGACACACTAGACTTGGGACAAGCAAAACCAGGACAAATCCTTAAAACCAGCCGTTTCCTGATGAAAGGTTACAAGTTTCAGCGTTTTGTCCTAGACTTACAACTCCTTCCTTGGTATTTCCTCAATTGGATTACCTTTGGAATTGCTAGTTTCTCACTCCTACCCTATATTCAAATCAATAAAATAATTTTCTACCGAGCAGTATTGGCTCGAAAACGTCCAAAAGCTTGAAGGTTTTCCCTCAAGCTTTTTTCTATCAATGAGTTTCTCCGCCTACCAACTTGAGGTCCTGATCTCCATGTTCTATCATGGCGCCGATTGCCGCTTCTATCCCTCGCCTAATATCCACTAAACTCATAGCTGGGGTAGTCGGTCTATTCACCACCTGTTCCATCATATAAGGAATATGCATAAACCCTGCCTTAACATGTGGAAATTTCTTTTCGACCAAATAAAGGACCTGATACATCAAATGATTGCAGACAAAAGTCCCTGCAGTATTGGAAACAGAGGCCGGCAAGCCCTCTTTTTTTATAGCTTGAACCATCGCTTTAATCGGCAAACTACTAAAATAGGCCGAAGCACCATCTGAGCGAATGGGAAGGTCAATCGGTTGATTGCCTTCATTATCAGGAATGCGTGCATCATCTTGATTAATGGCCACTCGTTCTGGCGTCAAACTAGATCTTCCACCTGCTTGGCCAATACAAAGGATAAAGTCAGGTTGATAACGGTTCATCTCTTCTTCCAATACTTGGGCCGATTTGTGAAAGACTGTCGGTACTTCTAGCCAACAAACCTCAGCACCATAGATTTCAGCTGGTAAACCTTTAATGGCCTCCAAGGCTGGATTGACCTTTTCCCCTCCAAAGGGCTCAAAACCTGTCACTAATACTTTCATTCCTAACTCCTTACAAACGATTCCATGAAATTCTGTTCTTAAACACAAGTATAACATATTTCTCTTATTCTGGAATGAAAAGGACTAGCGAGGCTAGGATTGGTCTCTGATACTCAATGAAAATCAAATAGAAAACTAGGAAGCTAGCCGCAGGTTGCTCAAAGCACAGCTTTGAGGTTGCAGATAAAACTGACGTGGTTTGAAGAGATTTTCGAAGAGTATGACAAAGAAAAAAACGAACGAGAATCGCTCTCTATAACGAAAGCTAGATCTCATTCGTCAAAATGATATTATAAAGTCTGATTTATCCATTCATTGAAACGTGAACGTGGTCATAGTGGTTTTCTGTCACACTACCGCGGTCTGGCATTGGGTTCCAAGTATTAGCTGGCCCATATTTGCTATCGAATGGAGCATAGAAACGTTGTTTCCAGATGATGTAACTAATTCCACGGCTGGCCATGTTTTGAATAGCGTATTCCGCAACCTTATCCCCTAGTTCTGAACTTTCTGGTACCATAAAGTCGATAGCCAAACCTTTTCCGTGATCTCCACTGTCCCCTGGACGGTAACCACTAAAGGATGTAATGCCAAACAAGTTAGCAATTTCTTCTTTAAAGGCAGCTGTTTGTGGTTGAAGGCCTGCATTTTCAGATTTCGCTACCGCAAGTCCAGCATAATCGGGTGCAGCTGGAGCCGCGTAAGTTGTTGAAGCTGTTTTTGTCTCTTCCGGTTGATAAGTAGAAACTGCTGGTGTATCTTCACTTGATGATGCTCTACTTGATGATTCTTCTTTTGCTTCTTCTGAACTTGGTGCAGTTGTTTCTGTTGCTTTTTCTTCTACTGGAGTTGTAATTGGTTCCACTGTTGAAGCAGCTTGTGGGTTTGCTTGAGTTTCCTCTTTCTCAGCTAGAGTCGTTGCCTGAGGAGCTGATTCTTCAACTGGACTGGTTGTTTCGAATGTTTGCTCCGCTGACGTAGAAGAGTCTGTAGATGGTGCCACGTCTTCTGCAGCAGTCACTGTCTCTGCAACTTCTGAATTTGATGCTACTTCTTTTGTGCTTGTAGTTTCTACCGCTTTTGGAGCTTCTGCAATTGGTTGAGAAGGATCTGCAACCTGAACAGTTTGATTATCAACGGTCACTTGATTGGTTGTCAAATCTGCTGTCGCAGTTGTAACTTCTTCACTAGAATCTGCTTGAGGAGTTTGGATTTCAACTTCTGTTACTTCTTCTGCTTCATTAACAGTCGTTGTCAAAACAGTTTCTGGGAAAATCAAGTCCATATTCGTGATTTTATTCAAATTCGCAAGGACTGTGACATCTACACCCAAGGCTTCTGCAATGGTACTTAAAGTATCGCCATACTGTACTGTATAACTTGTTTTGTTGTCCGTTTTAGTCAAATCATTTTGGATTTGTTCAACACTACGGGCAGTCCAAAGAACTTCTTCTGCTTGAGTTGCCAATACTGGGGCAAACGACAAAGCTACTGTTGATGCTAATAATATTCTTTTCTTCATTCTTTCAAATTCCTTTCAAATGAGTACCTGTCTATCATAACACAAAAAATGCAGAAAAAAAGCCCTCTCGGGCCTATTTAACAGAACTGTCTATTCCTTGTAACAAACTCGGTTACTTGAAATAGTTTGTTAGGTCTCTGTCACAAAACTGACACAATCTTATCGTCACTTTCATTCAAAAATATAAGGAATATCTGCTAGTGCTTGAATTCTATAATTACCTTCATAAGTCGACTCTAAAAAGTTGATACTTTGAATCCCACTATTCTGAGCGAATTCCACATCCAGAGTCCGGTCCCCTATATAATAGGTGTTATCAGGATTCAGCTGATACTTGTCTAACAGATAGGTAGCCGCTTCTGGACTTGGCTTCCGCGCAAAGCCGCTTTGACTGGTTAAAATCGCTGTAAAATAGGATTCCAACCCCAAATCTCTGAGAATGGTAAAAGCATTGTCTCCCTTATGAGTGTAAACAAAGTTCCGAATCCCTACTTGATCTGCCCAAGCTAACACTTCACGCGCACCTGGCATCAAAATTACCTGAGCATTCTTTTCAGCCAGGCTCTGGGCACGCACCTGATTTAGCACTTCCGCATCTAGCTTTCGCTCTTCAGCAACCTGCACAAGCAAATCCTGCACCGAATACTTGAGGATAAACTCTCTCACTTTCTCCTTATCATAAGGAATAGAAAACTGACCAAAAGTCTCCTCAATCCCTGATAAAATCGCTTCGTAAGAGTCCAATAAAGTCCCGTCTAAATCCCAAATAAAAGCTGTTTTTTGCATTTCCTATCCTTTCAAGCTCATATAACGCTGGTAACGGTAGCGTAGAAATAACCAACGAAAACCATTATCCAAAAGAGTTCCGGCCCAAATACCAGGCAAGCCCCAACCAAGAACAAGCCCCATCAGATATCCTGTTCCAATGCGGATACACCACATCCCTATGCTTGTCGCATAAAAGGGAAGGCGAGCATTGCCCAAACCCTGCCATACTGCCGTATAGATGACTGTTCCTGTCGTCATAGGGGTTCCAAGTAGTGAAAACAGTGTCACTAGAACACTAGCCTCAACCGCTAGAGGATCAGTCGTATAGAGATGAGTCAGTGGTACTCCTAAGGCATAGATACTAAAGGTCAAGGGCAACATGAGAAAAAGAGAAAGCCAAAAGGTTTGCTTGCTCAAACTAGCGACTCTTTTCCAATTATCCTCTCCAACTGCTCGAGCTACCAGCATGACCGTTGCCGTAGCAACGCCAAAGGCAGGCATGTAGTTAAACTGGGTCAAGACTTCTCCGACCGCATTTCCAGCCACTGCCTCCGTCCCAAACGAAACGACCAAGGCAATGATCACTACATCTCCAGCCCGCATCATAAGTCGCTCTC
>NZ_CAUQJA010000021.1:0-37836 GCF_963518475.1 uncultured Streptococcus sp.
CTAGTGCAGTAGCTTCAGCTTCAGCGTCAACAAGTGCGGTAGCAAGTGCTTCAGCATCGACTAGCGCAGTGGCTTCAGCTTCAGCATCTACTAGTGCAGTAGCTTCAGCTTCAGCATCGACAAGTACTTCGATTTCTGTTTCAAATTCAGCAAACCATTCGAACTCACAAGTTGGAAATACATCTGAATCAGCAGGTAAATCACAAAAAGAATTACCAAATACAGGTACTAAGTCATCAACTGGATCTGTACTACTTGGAGCTCTAGCAGCTGTTACAGGTATTGGATTGGTTGCAAAACGCCGTAAACGTGATGAAGAAGAGTAAGATAACCTATAAATTTAGGCTAAACTAACCCTCGCGCGTAAATAATAGAAACCCCTTGGAAAATTAGAATTTTCAAGGGGTTTTACTATTATATAGCTGAAATTTTGACTAAAAAATTGTATAATAACTATAAGGAGAAATGCGCTAGTGGATGATAAAATAACGGTCATTGTACCAGTATACAATGTGGAAAACTATCTGAGGAAATGCCTAGATAGTATTATGGCTCAAACATATAAAAATATTGAAATTATTGTCGTTAATGATGGTTCTACTGATACTTCAGGTGAGATTTGTAAAGAATTTTCAGGAATGGATCACCGAATCATCTATATAGAACAAGAAAATGCTGGTCTTTCTGCCGCACGAAATACCGGTCTGAATAATATGTCCGGAGATTATGTGACTTTTGTAGACTCGGATGATTGGATTGAACAAGATTATATAGAAACTCTATATAAAAAAATAGTAGAGTATCAGGCTGATATTGCGGTTGGAAATTATTATTCTTACAATGAAGATGAGGAGACATATTATTTCCATATATATGGGAATTCCTACTATGAGAAAGTATATGATAATATTTCTATTTTTGAGAATTTGTATGAATCTCAAGAAATGAAGAGTTTTGCTTTGATATCTGCTTGGGGCAAACTCTATAAAGCGAAATTGTTTGATTATCTCCGATTTGATAAAGGAAAACTCGGCGAAGATGGTTATTTTAATCAAAAAATGTACTTATCTGTAAATAAAGTAGTTTATTTAAACAAAGGTCTGTACGCATATCGTCAGAGAAGTGGAAGTATTACAAAAACTTGGACAGAAAAGTGGATGCATGCCTTGGTTGATGCTATGTCTGAGCGTATTACACTACTAGCTAATATGGGTTATCCACTTGAGAAGCACTTAGCAGTTTATCGTCAGATGTTGGAAGTCAGTCTCACGAACGGTCAAGCTAGTGGTTTATCTGACACAGCAACGTATAAAGAGTTTGAAATGAAAAGAACTCTTTTAAATCAGTTATCAAGACAGGAACAAGGGGAAAAGAAAGCCATTGTACTAGCAGCAAACTATGGCTATGTGGACCAAGTTTTAACGACTATCAAGTCTATTTGTTATCATAATCGTTCTATTCGGTTTTATCTGATTAATAGTGATTTTCCTAACGAATGGTTGAAACAATTAAATAAACGATTAGAAAAGTTTGATTCAGAAATTATTAATTGCCGAGTCACATCTGAGCAAATTTCGCGTTATAAAACGGATATTAGTTATACTGTTTTTTTGCGCTATTTTGTGGCTGATTTCGTGAAAGAAGACAAAGCTCTTTATTTAGACTGCGATTTAGTAGTAACAAAAAATCTAGATGGTTTATTTGCTACAGATTTACAGGACTATCCTTTGGCTGCTATTCGAGATTTTGGAGGCAGAGCTTATTTTGGTCGAGAAATCTTTAATGCAGGTGTTTTCTTGATTAATAATGCTCTTTGGAAGCAAGAGCATATAACTCAAAAGTTGATTGATTTAACCAATGAATGGCATGATAAAGTGGATCAGGCTGATCAAAGTATTTTAAATATGCTTTTTGAAAATAAATGGCTAGAACTAGATTTTGATAATAATCATATTGTCATTCATGAACGCTTCGCAAACTATAGTTTTCCAGATGGGCAAGAATATCCAGGAATCATCCATTATTTATCAGAGAGAAAGCCTTGGCAGGTACATGCTGGACAAACCTATCGTGATGTTTGGTGGTATTACCATGATATGGAATGGACAGAGTTAGGAAAAAATCATCATTTACATTCTCTAAAAAAAATGCATCTTTATCCTATAAAAGTTCCATTTTCTTGTTTGATTTATACAGCTTCAGATCAAATTGAGCAGCTGGAAACATTAATAGTGGCTTTACCAGAAGTGCAATTTAAGATTGCAGCAAGAGTAATCGTTAGTGAGAATCTTTCTAGACTTGTTGTGTATCCAAACGTTACTGTCTATTCTGGAACAGTATCTTTAGAGGAATTGGATAGAGAATTGGTGGAAAGTTGTCAGCTTCTTTTAGATATCAACTATGGTGAGAAGGAAGTAGAGATATTAGAGCAATTTACTTCTCAAAATAAACCAATTTTAGCCTTTGAAAATACTAAATCGTATGAAGCGAATCAAGAGATATATCAGATTGATCAAGTTTCAGAAATGATAGAGAGAATAAGAGAGTTAAATAGATGAGGAAAAATACTGTGCGAGGCGATGCACTAATTTTAACTGTAAGTGATCAGATTGAACAATTAGAATATATTTTAGAAAACTTACCAGATATTTGTTTTCATATTGCAGCTCCTGTACAGTTTTCTGAAAAGATAAGAGTACTGGAGTCAAAATATAATGTCCGTCTCGTGACAGTTACAACTGATCAGCAAATTGACTTTCTAGTGAATATGTGTGATTTCCTACTAGATATCAATCATTTTCAAGAAGTAGATGCTATTGTATCAAGGTTTGTTCAGATTGGGAAACCTGCCTTTGCTTTTGACAATACAGTCCATGGAAATCAGGGGCAGGAAGTTTTTCTATCAAGTACACCAGATAAATTGGTTTTTAGAGTGAGAGAGTATCAGGATGAAGTCAGAGTAGGCATCAATTATCAAGAAAAAATCATCCAAGATGGGACTTGGAATGTCTTTCAAATTGATGATAGGGCTCACTTCATTGTAGGAACTAATGTCATCTGTAGAAATTTTGAAAATTTCCATGTCTCTTCTGGTAAGGTAATACTGCATGATGGTGTTTTTATCAATAACTCTTGTAGTTTTAACTGTATGGAAAGAATTGAAATCGGAGCTGGTACCATGATGGGAGAGGGCGTTCGTTTCTATGATCACGACCATATTTATACTGCTGAAACAATCGAAAAATGGCAGTGGACTACAGCGCCAATTAGAGTTGGAAGAGATTGCTGGATAGGAAGTAATGTCACGATTTTAAAGGGAGTGACTATTGGGGATAATACCATTATTGGAGCAGGTTGTCTTATTCGCAATGATGTTCCGTCAAATAGTGTGGTTTATCAAGATAGGAATCTTATTATAAAAAAAAGAAATTAATCTGGAAATGAGTGGAGTATGACTATAAAAAAAGCAATCGTTTTAGGAGCAGATAATAATTATCGTGACAAATTGGAAACAACTATTAAATCTATTTGTTACCATAATAGAGATTTGAAATTTTATATTTTTAATGAAGATATTCCCAAAGAGTGGTTTTATCTGATGGAGAAGAGATTAGAAAAACTTAACTGTGAAATTTTGAATATAGAAATTGATGCAGAAAAAGTAAAGCATTTTTCTACTCCTGATGAACACATCAAGTACATGACTTATTTTCGCTATTTTATTGCAGAATTTGTGAAAGAAGATAGAGCCTTGTATTTGGACTGTGATATGATTGTTCATAGGAACATAGATTCGTTATTTCAGAAAGATTTTGAAGAAAATTATATAATTGCCGTTCCAGATGGTTGGTATAAAAATATTTTTAATGCAGGAATGATGATGGTAAATGTTCATAAATGGAAAACTGATAATATTTGTCAAAATCTTTTAGAGTTGACTGCAGAAAAACATCAAGAAGTCTATGGTGATCAGGGAATCTTAAATCTATTGTTTGAAAATAAGTGGAAGAAAGTATCTCCTCATTATAATTTCATGGTTGGACTTGATACATTGGGTTATTGGGCTCAAAAGCCAGAGTGGTTTTTAAATAGTTGGGATGAAAACTATAAACCTGCTATTATTCATTTTGAAGGTAAAGATAAACCGTGGAATGATTCATTAAAAACAAGATATAGAGAATTGTGGTGGTTTTACAATGGTTTGGATTGGCAAACTATTTTGTTAGAAAAGGATACAAAACCGACATCGTTTAGTGAAATTGCAACAGTTAGTTTATTTCATACAGCGATCTTTACAGATACGCAAGAGTTGGAACATATAGAATATCTAGTAGAAAAACTTCCGAATGTCCATTTTCATATTTTTGCCCATAGTTATTTTGGACCGAGAGTACAAGTGTTGAACCGTTTTTTAAATGTAACTCTTTATCCCAATTATACACCGTATCAATCTCAAGAAATGCTGAGTAAGTTAGATTTTTATCTAGATATCAATCATAACCAGGAAATAGATAATATTATTTCAAAAGTTCACCGTCTATCGAAACCGATATTTGCTTTTGAGAATACGAGTCATGATATAAATAATGGAAGTCTTATATTGTCTTCATCAGAGCCGAAAGAAATGGTAAAAGTTATTAAACAGTTTTTAGGAGAATAATTGCATAGCTTATGGATGAATTAATTAGTATTATAGTTCCAATATATAATGTTGAAGAGTACTTACGAGAGTGTTTAGATAGTATTCAAAAACAAAGTTATCTGAATTTTGAATGTATCATGGTTAATGATGGCTCACCAGATAATTCATCCAAAATCTGTGAAGAATTTGTAGAGAAAGATTCTCGTTTTCGCTATTTTGAAAAGGAAAATGGTGGGGTATCCTCTGCACGAAATCTGGGAATTGAACATTCTAAAGGAGAGTATATCACTTTTATTGATTCGGATGATTGGGTAGATTCTGATTATTTAGAAGTTTTATATACGACTCTTTTAGAAGAAGGAGCAGATATAACTGTCTCGACATATAAGCAATTCAATATAAAAGATAATTGTTTCTACTTTCATATTTTTCAAAGAGGATATGATAAAAAGACATTTACAGGTCAAGAATTGATTGATAATTTGCAAGTATTGTCTTCTTTTGATCATTCTTATGTTTCTTCTAGTAATAAATTGGTGAAGAGTAGACAATTGAAGACAATTCGTTTCAACGAAAAAACAACCTTAGGCGAAGATATGGAATTTTGGTATAAATTATATCTAATTTCTGATAAAATTGTATATGTAAACAAAGATAATTACATTTATCGAACTAGTAGTGATGAATACAAACACTTTGAATTAGAAAAAATTAGGAGTGATATTCAACAACGATTGAATTTTATTGCATTTCTAACTGCTAGAAAGTTAGAAGTTAGTTCGTATGTAGATGACTGTATTGTGTATCTTCGCTATTTACTTGACAAGATAAAATTCGAGGAATTGGAATTTACTCAAACTGCAAGATGGTTGCAAGAGGTACTATTTCTATTAGAAGGATAATATATTAGTCTGTAGGTCAAGAAAAAGTTTTTGTAGATGTTGAGAGGATTGTTTGAAATCAAGAACTAGGAAAAAAGGATATGATAGAAAGTGGAGAGAAATGAAGCTACATATTACCAATCTGTATGGGATGGCTCGAGAAAGTACAGCAACCATTGCTCAAAATGCTGTTCAAAAGATAGCTAGTCAACTAGAATTTAGAGAGTTAGGGATTTATTTTTATCATGCTACTTCTGAAACAGTCGAAGAAAGAAGTAGAAGACTGGACGGGATTCTAGCAAGTGTTTCAATGGGAGATGTAGTGGTTTTTCAGACTCCAACTTGGAATGGTATAGAGTTTGAAAGAGAATTTTTAAGTAAGTTGAAACTTCTCAATGTGAAAATTATTATATTTGTTCATGATGTGATTCCCCTGATGTTTAAAGCAAATGAATTTCTGATGCAGGATTACATCAATCTATACAACATGGCAGATAGTATCATCTTACCATCAGAAGCTATGAAAGAGAAACTGCTTCAAAATGGCCTGAATGTTAAAAAAATTATTTTTCAAAGAATGTGGGATCATCCTCATGATTTGGACTTACATGAACCTATATTTAAAAAAGAAATCTATTTTGCAGGGAATTTAAGCCGTTTCCCAGAATTAAAAACTTGGGAGGGGACAGTTCCTCTAACTGTATTTTCAAATGAAGAACAGCTTTCTTTATCGAATCAAGTTCATATTACAGGTTGGAAGACTGATGAAGAAATGCTCCTAGAGTTATCAAGAGGCGGATTTGGACTGGTTTGGACTACACATCAAAATAAGGAACAAAATATAGATTATTACAGTATGAATGTTTCTTATAAGTTGAGTACTTATTTAGCTGCAGGCATTCCTGTCATTATTCCTGCTACTTTATCTAACTCGGACTTTATAGTAGAGCAAGGATTAGGCGTTGTAGTTGATAACTTAGAGGAAGCAAGCCATTTGGTGGAACAACTATCAGAAGAAGCCTATCTTCAAATGTGTAGTAGAGTACGTTATTTTTCCTTTTTACTAAGTCAAGGTTTTTATGCAAAACAGTTCTTATTGCAAGCAGTTTTTGAATTAGGAATTAGTAACAATCAAACATCACGAGGTATTCGACTATTGACAGTTACAAATAGTCAGGATTTGGAACAAATTGAATACCTAGTAGAACAACTTCCTGAGTGTGATTTTAGTATTGTTGCAAGAACTGTGATGGGGCCGCGTTTAACTGATTTAGCTGAGAAAGAAAATGTGTATCTATATCCTGCTTCGGATTCAGAAAAAATTGAGAAAATACTGGATAAAGCTGATTTATATTTGGATATTAACTATGGTGGGGAAGTAGATGGTATATTTAATGGCTTATTAGAAAAAAATATTCCTTGTTTTGCTTTTTATAAAACACAAAATGGAGAAAGAGGGCAATATCTATTTTCTATAAAAAATGTTGATGCTATGGTAGCTGCAATTAGGAATTATGCTGAAACAAAACAATTGCCCAAGAAGCCATTTGATTTTGAGGTGCAGACCATAGATGAAACGCTTGATTATATTCTGGAGCATCAATCTTCAATCGCTCGATTTGGTGATGGCGAGGCTGCAATCATGCTAGGCCAATCTATTAATTATCAGAAATATGACCCTAAACTTGCAGAAGAATTGAAATTTATTTTTAATCAAGAAAGTAGTCCTACATTAATTATTGGTTTACAAGAAGGATTGAAAAATCGTTTTTCTTTTGTTCCAGATGCTTTGGCCTTTTGGAGACAATATTTAGAGGATTATGAGGAATTTTACCTAGAGTATTGTAAAAATTCTTGGTACGGCTCAACTTTTATTTCCAGACCTTATATTGATTTTTTAGATAAATCAAAAGCTAAATCTCAATTTGAAAAGTTGAAAAAACTATGGGAAGGAAGAGATATCCTTATCGTAGAAGGCTATGCTTCTAGATCTGGGGTAGGAAATGATTTGTTTGATGGAGCTAAGAGCATTAAGCGAATTATTTGCCCGTCTCGACATGCCTATGATAAGAAAAATGAGATAATGGAAGCAATAATGAACCATGCTGATGGACGTTTAGTTTTGTTAATGCTAGGTCCTACAGCTAAGGTTTTAGCCTATGAACTTGCTATCAAGGGTATGCAGGCCATTGATATCGGACATGTAGATTCTGAGTATGAGTGGATGCAGATGGGGGCTGAAAATAAGGTTTTATTACACAACAAGCATACTGCAGAGTTTAATCTAGATACAGAAATAGAATTAGCAGATGATGAAGCATATTTGAGTCAAGTTGTTGTAGACTTGAGTGCAGAATAGTATTGGATATGGAATTTCGGAGGAGAGATGACATCAGATAGAATTGCAATCGTTTTGATTGCTGATCAAGCTTACACAGAACAATTGACTGTGACCATGAAATCTATCATGTATCATAATAAATCCGTTGATTTTTATATTATTAATCAAGGAATTATGACAGACTGGTTTAGAAAAGTTAGACGTGTCGCAAAAATTTTGGGAGGAGCTGTCTACAGTATTCCGTTTGATACGGAAAAAATATCTTGTAAATTGGGAATTCCAAACCACAGCAGTCTAATTGCTTATGTCAAATATTTTATAGCAGATTTAGTGGATAGAGAGAAGGTTCTCTATATTGATAGTGATACTGTCATAAATGGTGATTTAAAGTCTATTTTTTCAATAGAATTAAGTGGTTTTCCAGTTGCTGCTGTAAGAGATATAGATGGAAGTTATAATACTGGTGTTTTGCTTATAGATATTGCTAAATGGAGAGAATTAAGCATTTCGGAACAATGTCTAGAGATTTGTTCAAATAGGAAAAAAGAACAATTAGATCTAGAAGATTTTAAGAATTCTCAGTCGATTTTTAATCAGGTATTTCAAGATAGTTGTTTGGAATTAGATAAAAGTTACAATGTTCAGGTGGGATATGATTTGATTGCTTTTTATAATAATTGGCAGGAACATTTTAATCTAGAATACAATCCGCTTGTTATTCATTATACAACGAATAGAAAGCCGTGGAATAGTTCTGTCTCCTATAGATTTCGTGAAAAATGGTGGGATTTCTATCATCTTGACTTTCAACAGCTGTTAGCCCATCATCTGGATAATTTTAGTTTTGTAAAGGATAAGAAACAAGGTCTTGATTTCTTTACATTTACAACGACAGAGAGCTTTGAAAACATTGAACGTTTAGCAACAACATTTCCAGAACATCGCTTTCATATAGTAGCTTATACAGCTGTAGGCTCATATTTAAATGGTTTGGGACAGTTTGATAATATTTATCTGCATCCAGAGTGCACCACTGCTACTTTGGAGAACTTATTCGAGGATGTAGATGCTTATCTGAATATTAATTATGGGGACATCGATGAAGCCATTTTAAGAAGTATGAAACAGCTCAAGAAACCTATTTTTTCATTTTATGCAACTCACAAGGGAAAGGTAGATCAGTATTTATTTCTAAGAAAAGAAATTGAGAAAATGGAAGATGCTATTCGCTTATTTTCTGAAATTGGGGCAGAGAGATTTAGTCAGGCTTTTAAACAGGAAGAATTGTTTGATATTACAGTCATGTCGATTGATGAGACCTTGGATGAGCTTTTAGCAACGGATAAATCCTTGGTTCGATTTGGAGATGGTGAGTTTAGCTTGATAAACGGCAATAGTATCGCATATCAGGAGTATCAAGAGGACTTAGCTCAAGAAATGAGAGAAATTTTGATAAATGCAGATAAGGAAGATAATGTACTTGTGTGCTTACCAGAAATTTTTGGAATTTTTAAGGGAAATTTTCTCCAAAATAAAGATTCAGAAAATTTTTGGAAAAATGAGTTAGATTATCATGGAAGGTTTTTCCAAGATATTTGCAAGGCAAAGAGATATGGTTCAGCTTGGATTTCAAGACCGTATATTAATAGCGAAGATAAAAGCAAGGTGGCTACTCATTTTGAAAAAATAAAAGAATTGTTTGCAGGCAAGGATATACTTATTGTAGAGGGAGCAACTACACGAGCAGGAGTTGGTAATGATTTATTTAACAATGTTCGCTCTATAAAACGTATTATTTGTCCTTCCCACCATGCTTTTTCAAAGGTGGATGTTATTCAACAAACCGTTTTAAATCACGCGGCGGGACGACTAATTTTACTGATGCTTGGTCCAACAGCCAAAATATTGGCTTATCGGTTGTCTAGATTAGGGTATCGTGCCTTAGACCTTGGCCATATTGATTCTGAATATGAGTGGATGCAAATGGGAGCAGAGACAAAGGTACAGTTAAAACATAAGCATACAGCAGAATTTAATTTTGACCAAGGGATTGAATTTATAGAGGATGAAAACTATAATAATCAAATTGTTGCAGATTTGACTAAGTAGAGAGGTATAAATATATGGATGTTCCATTGATTTCGGTTATTATTCCTGTATATAATGTAGAGGAATACATTGAACATTGTATTAAAAATATTTTGTTACAGACATATACGAATATAGAGGTTATCATTGTCAACGATGGTAGTCTTGATAATAGTATCACTATTGCAAAGAAATTGACAGAAGATGACTCTCGTTTTATCTTTCTTGATAAGGAAAATGGTGGACAGTCGGATGCTCGAAATGCAGGATTAGATATTGCGACGGGTGATTATATCTTTTTTTGTGATCCAGATGACTTTATGTTTGAGAAGAGTATTGAAAATCTGTATTATGCAAGTCAACTAACTGAAGCAGATATTGTCGTAGGATCATTTTGTCGTTTTGAAGAAGGTATGTTTTATTTTTATCCAAAACCCAAAGAAGACGAATTACTGTTTCCGCTCAGTGCTAGAGATGCTATACAAGGTATGGATAGCATGGAGGATTATACCCTCCTCCGCTATTCTGCAGTTTGGGGGAAATTATTCAAAAAGCATTTATTTGATGAAATTCGCTTTCCTAAGGGGAAATATGCAGAAGACCAGTTCATTATGTGGAAACTCTATCTAGCAAGTGAAAAGATGACTCGGTATGATTCAGATATTTATGCCTACAGAATCAATTTTAAAGGACTGACTCAGAACTACAACTTATCTCATTTAGATTTTATAGAAGCGATTGAGGAGCGTATTGAAACCTTGATGGAGATGCCAGACCTAGATTATCCGATGGAACTAGCATTTAATCAATATAAATTTGCTTTAAAGAGAAATTTATCAATGTTAGAGGGAACAGAATTTGTCCAAGAAGAAGCAACAGTGCGCGAAAAGTTGGAGCATGCTGAGAATGGGAATTACCTGTTTTTGAAAGATAAAAGTGAGTGAAATATGGAAAATAAATTAATCAGTATTATTGTGCCGGTTTACAATGTCGAAGAGTATCTCAAACAATGCTTGGATAGCATTCTAGAGCAAACTTTTAGCAATTATGAAGTTATCCTTGTAAATGATGGCTCGACAGATAGCTCAGGTCTAATTTGCCAAGAATACGCTGAAAAAGATGTACGTATTCGTTATTTTGAAAAAGAAAATGGCGGTATTTCGGATGCTCGAAATTATGGAATTGAACAAGCCAAAGGAGAATATCTTACTTTTGTTGATTCAGATGATTTTTTAGATGCATCACATTTGAATGTTCTTTATAATGCATTAGTAGACAATGATGTAGACATCTCTATCGTAAACTATGCTAATTACCAAACTTCTACTGCAACCTTCTATCTTCATACATTTGGAGAATATTATGAAAAAACCTATACTTCAGAAGAGTTGATTGATGATTTATCATTTCTTGAAAGAAATGATTTATCTTTTTCTACTCTCTGGGGCAGCCTATATAAGAAAAATGTATTTTCATTTTTACGTTTTCCTAAAGGTGTGATAGGTGAGGACGTTGCATTAATCTATAAAATGTATACTCAAGTAGATAAAATTGTATATGTTCATAAAGATACCTATATTTACAGAGAAAATGATTCTGGAATATCAAAGAGTAAAATATATCCCCTTGTCACAGCTCAGTTAAATCATATAGCAGAGCGCCTAGCTCTGTTAGCTATTATGGGATATGATGTGACGAAACATTTTAAACACTATAGAACATTCTTAGAAATTACTGAATACAATATGAGAATGGTATGGGGGATGGAAGATACAGAAACCTATCGTCATATTAAGGAAAACTTACAACTTATCTCTTCTAATAAGAGTTAAGGAAGCAAAGGAAATAGAATGCTAGAAACAATCAGTATCATTATTCCCATCTATAATGTGGAGTCCTATCTCAGAAAATGCTTAGATAGTATAATTGAACAATCTTTTCCTTATTTTGAATTGCTTTTAATAAATGATGGCTCTACTGACGCTTCAGCTCAGATTTGTCAAGAGTATGTGGAAAAAGATGACAGAATCCGTTATTTTGAAAAAGAAAACGGTGGAGTTTCTTCAGCTCGTAATTTTGGAATCAAACATTCGAGGGGTGAGTACATTACATTTATTGATTCGGATGATTGGGTTGAACCAAATTATTTAGAGATTTTATACAAGGCAATGAAAGAGCAAGATGCGGATATTGTAGTTGCAAATTATTGTACTTTCCGTGAAAATGACGCAATGTTTTTATTTCATGTTGCTGAAACAAATGAAGCTCTTGTATTTCAACCTGATGATGCTTTTTTTAACTATATGTTTTCAACCTTTGGTACAGATATTTCGTGGGGAAGTGCTTGCAGTAAATTATTTAAAAAGTCTCAGTTTGATCGTCTTTATTTTTCCGAAGACATATCTTGGGCAGAAGATTTTGATTTAATGTATAAATTGTTTTTGATTTCTGAACGTATTATCTATCTTCATAAAGCTCCATATTGTTATCGTGACCGTGGAGACAGTGCTTCTAAATCACCGGGGGAAGAACCTATTCGTCAAAGCTTGAAAGTTTCAGAAAATCGTTTACTAAATCTTGCTTTGGTAGGAATTGATTTAACGGAAGCTAGAAAGCATCACATTGGGTTATTACAGTGGATGAAGTATAATATGGGAACAGTATGGGATATGTCTGATACGGTCACTTTTAAAAAAATAGAGCAGCAATTATGGCTACTAGATTTAAAAAATAGAGGTAAGAGTACCTAGACAGTCTTTATAGTTTTATATAGAAATAGTAAGGAAAGTGAGAAATATATTGAAAACAGAAACAATATCAATCATTGTACCCATTTATAATGCAGAGAATTATCTGAAATCGTGTTTGGATAGTGTGCTGTCACAAACCTTTAAGGATTTTGAAGTTTTAATGGTCAATGATGGCTCTATAGATAATTCAGCAACTATCTGTCAAGATTACGCAGAACGTGACAGCCGTTTCCGATATTTTGAAAAGGAAAATGGAGGCTTATCTGATGCTCGAAACTATGGACTAGATAGGGCAAAGGGAGCTTATATCACCTTTCTAGATGCAGATGATTTTCTTTTTGAAAACTACCTAGAAAAATTATATCAAGCGAGTCGTCTAAGTGATTCTGATATACTAATTGGAGGTTATTGCCGATTTGATGGCTCTGATTTCTATTTTTATAATGATCATTTTAAGAGTGAATCCTTAATTTCTTTCACATCAGCGCAAGCGATTCAAGTATTAGATTCTATGCTGGATGTTCCATTTTTAACTTTTTCTACTGCTTGGGGGAAACTGTTTAAACGAGGTTTGTTCGATGAGCTCCGTTTTCCTTATGGGAAATATGCTGAGGATCAATTTTTAATTTGGAAACTCTATATGAAAGCTGACAAGATTCATGTTTTTAACAATGCGTCTTATGTTTATCGTATGAATCCTTCAGGCTTGTCCAGTATTTTTTCTCTCAAGCATTTAGATTATATTGATGCGCTTGAAGAACGGATAAGAGCTACAAAGGATTTAGAAGGGATCAATATTCAACATTCTTTTAACATGTATGACTATGTCTTACAGAGAATGTTGGGACAGCTGGAAGAACATCAATTTTTAGAGGAAGCAGATAAAGTACGTGAAAAGTTAGAGTTGGCAAAACAAAAAGAGTATCCCTTTTTACTAGAGCAGAAAAATGATTTAATCAGTATTATCGTTCCCATCTATAATGTTGAAAAGTATCTTCGAATGTGTTTAGATAGTATTGAAAATCAAACCTATTCAAATATCGAAGTTCTATTAATAAATGATGGTTCACCAGATTCATCTGGAGAAATCTGTCAAGAATATGTTGCTAGAGATAGCAGATTTCACTATTTT
This sequence comes from uncultured Streptococcus sp., assembly GCF_963518475.1. Classification (GTDB taxonomy): domain Bacteria; phylum Bacillota; class Bacilli; order Lactobacillales; family Streptococcaceae; genus Streptococcus. The sequence continues at coordinate 13,835 of NZ_CAUQJA010000021.1, forward strand.
GAAAAGGAAAACGGAGGCTTATCTGATGCACGAAATTATGGTATTGAAAGATCAAATGGAAAGTATCTAACCTTTGTAGATTCGGATGATTGGTTAAGTTTAACTTATGTGGAAGATTTACATCAAGCAGCTATTAGAAATAGTGCAGATACTGTTGTGGCACACTTTACAATCTATAATGAGAGTGATAGATTGTATCATGTGCATATTTGGGATGAGTACTATGAGAGAACATATACGGGAGAAGAACTTGTATTAAATCTCCCATCATTAGAATTAGATGGTTATCTATATGCAACCAGTTGGGGAAAATTATTCCACAAGAAATTGTTTACCAATATTCGATTTCCTAAAGGAAAGGTGATAGAAGATTCGAGAACAAATTATAAATTATTTTTTAAATCAGAAAAAATTGTTTATATTCATAAGGAAATTTATTATCATAGAGAAGGAATAGATAGTATTTGCAGTAACATTAATGAGAAATTTTTAACCGATGTTTTAGAATGCTTGTTAGAAAGATTAGCAATTTATACTATAAAGGGTTGGAATTATGATGATGAAAAGGAAAATGTTTTGGGATGCTTGAGATGGAGATATCAACAAGCAAAAGAAAATGGATTGCAGGATACTGAAATTTTCAGGAGATATACAGAAATATTACATCTTATAGATAATAATTAAAGATCAAGCACGTTCGATGAACTAATGGTAAATAAAAAATAATCTATTTTATTCACTAACGTAGTATTCTTTTAATAGTAGCCTAGGGGATTTATAAGCAGATTTTTTCTGCTTTTTTTGTTATAATAGCAATAGTATTTCTGTAAAAATATATTCTTTATTACACTATTAGAACAGAGTTCTTCATCAATTTGAGAATATTTTCTATGTAAAAGATGCATGGCTTTTTTGATTAGTATAAACTGCTATTTTTTAATATCGAAATAAACAAGATAAAAATATTACATAGCATTTTTAAGAGTTTTAGGATAGTTTAAACTGAATTTTACAAAAACAAAAACAAAAAATTAGGAGATTGAGGGGATAAATCTTGAAAAACTTTTTTTCGTCTGTTGTATTAAAAAAAGGATTTATGACATTGTTTTTTATTTTTATATATGTTTTAGGAAGTAGACTGACATTACCTTTTGTTGACCTGAATAGTAAAGATTTTTTAGGAGGTTCAACAGCCTATCTAGCCTTCTCAGCTGCCCTAACAGGTGGGAATCTTAGAAGTCTTTCACTCTTTTCTGTTGGTTTATCTCCGTGGATGTCTACAATGATTTTGTGGCAGATGCTTTCGTTATCGAAAAAATTAGGATTATCTACTGGTTCTATAGAAATACAGAATAGAAGACAGATGTATTTAACTTTATTTATAGCAATGATTCAAGCATTAGCTATCACACTAAGTTTACCAGTTCAATCAAATTTGCCGAAGATTCTGATTCTTGTGATGGATACACTGCTCTTAGTAGCTGGGTCTTTTTTCTTAATATGGTTATCTGATATTAATGCGACAGTAGGAATTGGCGGTTCTATGCTTATTTTATTGACTGGTATAGTATTAAATATACCTCAAGATATACTCGAAACATTCCATACAATGCATATATCTATGTATATTATAGTTGCTGTTTTACTTATGGGATTAATTTTTACCTACTTGATAGCTATTCTATATAGAGCACGTTATCGTATAGCAGTTAATAAGATTGGATTACATAGTCTCTTTAAACGCTATTCTTTTTTAGAGATTATGCTAAATCCTGCTGGCGGGATGCCTTATATGTATGTCATGACATTTTTAAGTTTTCCAACTTACATACTTTTATTATTACAAAGTCTCTTTCCGAATAATTCAGTTAATTCTACCCTTTTGTCTCAGTATACAATTGGAAAGCCACTCTGGATTTACATGTATATAGTAATTCTTTTTGTTTTTAGTATTATTTTTGCTTTTGTCACTATGAATGGTGAAGAGATTGCAAATCGTATGAAAAAATCTGGTGAATACATTTATGGAATTTATCCAGGTGAGGACACTAGTCGGTTTATTAATGGATTGGTCCTTCGTTTTTCAGTAATTGGAGGTCTCTTTAATGTAATCATGGCAGGTGGCCCCATGCTTTTTGTTTTATTTGATGAAAAGTTATTAAGGATTGCAATGATTCCAGGCTTATTTATGATGTTTGGAGGCATGATTTTTACGATTAGAGACGAAGTCAAGGCTTTAAGGTTAAATGAAACCTATAGACCTTTAATTTAGGAGATTAGCATGTATTATTTTATTCCAGCTTGGTATGGGGCAGAACGGAAATGGCATGTGGATCTTATTCCATGGTATTTTTCTCATTTTCGTTTTGAATTTGATGATAGCTTTAGTCAGATTCGGATTTTTCAAAGACAAGGCATGGACTCTCGTCTATTAGTACTAGCTTACCAGCCTCACCTACGTTATTTTTTACATAGACATGGTGTATTGGAAACAGATACTTATTCTGTTTTTGATGTTATGCAAGATTTTCACAATCTCCATACCCAAGTTTTAACCATTAGAGATATTGAGTGGGATAATGACTGTGAATTTATTTATAGTCCCTTTACGATTATTGTTCAAAAAAATGGGAAGAAATTTGCTAAGGTTGAACATGGGGTTGAAGGATTCATCAGTGATATACAGTATTTTGAACCGAATGGTCAAGTAGATATGCACTATATCATGGATGATCGAGGATTTGTATCGAGTGTTATCTTTTTTGAAGATGGGCAAGCTACCTATCAAGAATATCTGAATCCTAAGGGAGTTTGGCAATTTAGAGAGCGTTTAAAAGAAGGAGGAAGAATAGAAGTCAATCCAATTTTTGGCTATCGCTTTAAAGCGCTTATCTATCAAAACATGGGAGACTTGGTGGCAGAATTTTTTGAGAATTATCTGCAAAAGCATGTAAAGAACGAAGATATTTTTATGATTCCTTCTCATTCTCACCATGACCAGTTCGTGTTAGACCGTTTACCTAGTGCCAATCCTAAACTATTGAGTCTGTTCATTGGGCGTAATCCTCAAGATACCTTTAGAGATTTAGATTTAACTTTTGAAAAATCGGATTTGATTTTAGTGGATAGAGATGATAGTTTACGATTGTTACAGGATTTGTACCCTGAACGAATGTATCAATTTCGCCATTTATCATCTTTTGATACTCGTTTACGATTGGGACGAAGTCAAACTAAGAAAGAATCCATCATTTTTTATCAACTGGATTTTGAGCAGGGACTTGATAGCCAATCTCTGTTTCAAGTTTTATCATTTGTCGCTGAAAATAAGGATACTGAGGTGATTTTTGGGGCATTTGCTGCTAGACAAGATCAAATGGATGAGGTAGAAGCAATTGTTGAAGCTATAATTCAAGAAAATTTTCTAGTTGAAACTTTGAAAAAAGACTTGGACTATGGTGATGCAGAAAATCATTTAGATGAAAATCAACACCAGAACTTACGATTTCAGTTTGTTAACTTGAATGATGAATTGGAATTGATTAAAACACTAGAATTTGTCCGTTTGATTGTGGATTTTAACAACTATCCCCACATCTATACCCAGATTGCTGGAATTAGTGCGGGGATTCCTCAAATCAACCTAGTTGAAACCGTCTATGTTGAACATTTGAAAAATGGTTATTTACTGGCAGATGTGGCAGAGTTTTCTAAGGCTGCTCATTATTACACAGATAGGTTGAAAGAGTGGAATGAGTCCTTGATTTATTCGATTGAGAAAATTAAGGAATATACTGGTCAGCGATTTCTTGAAAAACTAGAGAAATGGATAGAGGAGGTTCAGAATGTCAAAGGAACTTAATATTTTACAGATAGGGCTTACCAATTGGGAAAATCACTATGACATACCTGAAAACATGAACTGGCACCATTTTTATCCCAATTCGACAATAGCTCTTCGCAAAATGACAGAGAAAAAAGGTTTTAGCCGTTTTCATGCAGTATTGGTGAAAGATCCTCAGTATGTCAAAGACTTATTTTCCTTTGTAAAATATTTCGAACCTTACACTTTGTTTTATGATCAGGAACTCAAAACAGATGATGAAGGAGTTGCATTCTTTCTCAAAAAACGATGCGCTCAGGCAGTTGATTTTTCAAGACCTCAACAATTAATAAATGATTTATCTACTACTCTATTTGGTGGTGGTTACGGTGATAAATTATTTCCGTCAACAATTAAGATTCATAAGCATTTTCAAGGTTCTGTTTCTTATCAAGGACTTGAATGTGTGACTATAGAGGGTGATTTTGGCGAGGAATTTCATCAACTAGCATACTGGACTCATAATTTTATGGTTTATAAAAATTTGCCGATAGAATTGTGGTTAGAATATGAGAAACAGGGAAAATGTGAATTTCGATTTATATTGCGAAAGATATTTGATGGGGATATCGACAATTTCTTTGAAGAAGAGATTTATTCAGAAGATGATTTAGAAAAAGCCATTGTTATAGATAGTAAAAATAGAAATTTTTTGATATTTTTATCTGTTGAAGCAAGAGGTCGTGGAACTATCAAACTAGGTAATCTTCACCAACGTTGGAGTCGAAAACAATTTGGTAAGTTTGTGCTTGGTGGGAATATCCTACATGATTCCAAACGTGATGAAATAAACTATTTCTTCCATCCAGGTGATTTTAAGCCTCCTTTAGCTGTCTATTTTTCAGGTTATCGACCTGCAGAAGGATTTGAGGGTTACTATATGATGAAAACTCTAGGGTGTCCCTTCATTTTATTTTCTGATCCACGTTTAGAGGGGGGAGCTTTTTATCTAGGAACGGATGAGCTAGAGGGAAAAATCAAAGAGACGATTGCTCATTATCTTGATTATTTAGGTTTTGATCGCAAGGATTTGATTTTATCAGGCCTTTCTATGGGAACTTTTCCAGCTCTTTATTATGGTGCTTTTTTTGAACCTCATGCTATCATAGTGGGTAAGCCCTTGGCAAACTTAGGAACCATAGCTAGCCGCGGACGTTTGGACGCACCGGGTGTCTCTAACTTGGCTTTTGACTGTTTAATTCATCATACAGGTGGAACAAGTTCGCAAGATATGACGGAGCTGGATCAACGTTTTTGGAAAATCTTTAAACAAGCAAATTTTTCAAAGACAACCTTTGGTTTGTCCTACATGAAGGATGAAGAAATGGATCCTCAGGCTTATGAGAATCTAGTTACTTATTTATGTAATACAGGTGCGAAGATTTTGTCTAAAGGAACTGCTGGACGACACAATGATGATACAGATACCAATATTGCTTGGTTTCTTCACTTTTATCGAATGGTACTATCAAGTGGTTTTGGAAGGGAGAAAGAATGATTATCACACAGAGACAGTCTATTCATTGGGGAGAAGTTGGTGGGACTTATATGTACGGATCAACTGTATCTTATTACCCTGACAAAAGTATTCGGCTGTATAATCCTCTATTGCCATCTGGTGAGATTCTTAAGACTTGGTTTTCTAGTGTTAATTACCAGGCCACACGGACTCAGCCTCAGCTTCCCTTATTAAAAAGAAATCAGGAGTATCAACTATCACTGGTTTTTGATTGTCAGCCTGAAAATGGGGTTTATACCAAGATAACTTTTTTTGACCGCTATGGTGATATTTTAGAAGAAAAGGTAGAAAAAGTGAAAGATTTCATATTTACTTATCCAGAAGATAGTTATACTTATCAAGTTTCTCTTTTAAGTGCTGGATTTGAGTCCTTAACTTTTTATCATTTTTCTATCAAGGAGATCAGAAGTGTTTAGACGTTTAGGTCAAGATTTCCAGCTTAGGAAAGTGAAAAAGATTTTAAAGCAGATCAATGCGCTTAAAGGTAAGATGTCCTCTCTTTCGGATCAAGAATTAGTGGCTAAAACAGTGGAGTTTCGTCAGCGTCTTTCAAAGGGAGAAAGTCTAGATAACCTTTTAGTAGAAGCTTTTGCTGTTGTGCGTGAAGCAGACAAGCGGATTTTAGGGATGTTTCCCTATGATGTTCAAGTCATGGGGGCTATTGTCATGCACTATGGAAAAGTTGCTGAGATGAATACGGGGGAAGGTAAGACTTTGACAGCAACCATGCCGGTTTATTTGAACGCTCTTTCGGGAGAAGGAGTGATGGTTGTGACGCCTAATGTGTATTTATCAAAGCGTGATGCCGAGGAAATGGGCCAAGTTTATCGTTTCCTAGGATTGACCATTGGGGTACCATTTACGGATAATCCAAAGAAAGAAATGAAAGCTAAAGAAAAGAAGCTTATCTATGCTTCGGATATCATTTACACAACCAATAGTAATCTAGGTTTTGATTACTTAAATGATAATCTGGCCTCGAATGAAGAAGGTAAGTTTTTACGACCGTTTAACTATGTGATTATTGATGAAATTGATGACATCTTGCTTGATAGTGCACAAACTCCTCTGATTATTGCAGGTTCTCCTCGTGTTCAGTCTAATTACTATGCTATTATTGATACGCTGGTAACAACGTTGGTCGAAGGAGAGGATTATATCTTTAAAGAGGAGAAAGAGGAGGTTTGGCTGACTACTAAGGGTGCTAAGTCTGCTGAGAATTTTCTAGGGATTGATAATTTATACAAGGAAGAACATGCGTCCTTTGCTCGTCACTTAGTCTATGCGATTCGAGCTCATAAACTCTTTACCAAAGATAAGGACTATATCATTCGTGAAAATGAGATGGTATTGGTGGATAAGGGGACTGGTCGTTTAATGGAGATGACCAAACTGCAGGGAGGACTCCATCAGGCCATTGAAGCCAAGGAACATGTGAAGTTGTCTCCTGAAACGAGAGCCATGGCTTCCATTACCTATCAGAGTCTCTTTAAGATGTTTAAAAAAGTATCTGGGATGACGGGGACAGGAAAGGTAGCAGAAAAAGAATTTCTTGAGACTTATAATATGGCTGTTATTCGGATCCCAACCAATCGTCCTAAGCAACGGATTGATTATCCCGATAATCTCTATGTGACTTTACCAGAGAAAGTCTATGCGTCTTTAGAGTATATCAAAGATTATCATGCTAAAGGAAATCCGTTATTGGTTTTTGTAGGTTCAGTGGAGATGTCCCAGCTTTATTCATCTCTCTTGCTTCGTGAAGGGATTGCCCATAATGTTTTAAATGCCAATAATGCTGCGCGTGAGGCTCAAATCATCGCGGAATCAGGTCAGATGGGAGCAGTAACAGTTGCAACATCTATGGCCGGACGCGGTACAGATATTAAACTTGGTAAGGGAGTTGCAGAACTTGGTGGCTTGATTGTCATTGGAACAGAGCGAATGGAAAGTCAGCGGATTGACCTTCAAATCCGTGGACGTTCTGGTCGTCAGGGAGATCCAGGTATGAGTAAGTTTTTTGTATCTCTGGAAGACGACGTTATTAAGAAATTTGGTCCACCTTGGGTTCACAAGAAGTATAAAGATTATCACGTTCAAGATATGACGCAACCAGAAATTCTCAAAGGTCGTAAGTATCGTAATCTGGTTGAAAGGGCGCAACACGCTAGTGACAGCGCTGGTCGAACTGCCCGTCGTCAGACCTTAGAGTATGCTGAGAGCATGAATATCCAACGTGATATGGTTTACAAGGAACGCAATCGTCTAATTGATGGTTCTCGTGACTTAGAAGATGTAGTTGTGGATATCATTGAGAGATATACTGATGAGGTAGCGTCTGAACACTATGCCAGTCGTGAATTGTTATTTCACTTTATTGTTACCAATATCAGTTTCCATGTAAAGGAGATTCCAGATAATCTAAACCTATCTAATCAGAAACAAGTCCGCTCTTTTATTCGACAAGTTGTGAATAGAGAACTCTCTGAAAAGAAGGAATTACTGGAGAAACACGACTTGTATGAACAGTATTTACGACTCTCTCTACTTAAGGCTATCGATGATAACTGGGTGGAGCAAGTAGACTATCTACAACAATTATCTATGGCTATCGGTGGCCAATCTGCTGCACAGAAAAACCCAATTGTAGAATATTATCAAGAAGCCTATGCGGGCTTTGAAACAATGAAAGAGCAAATTCGTGCTGATATGGTACGGAATCTCCTGATGGGGCTGGTTGAGGTCACTCCAAAAGGTGAAATCGTGACTCATTTTCCATAAGAGGAGAAAATATGACAATTTACAATATAAATTTAGGACTTGGATGGGCTAGTAGCGGTGTTGAATACGCACAAGCCTATCGTGCTGGTGTTTTTCGGAAATTAAATCTGTCCTCTAAGTTTATCTTTACAGATATGATTTTAGCTGATAATATTCAGCATCTGACAGCCAATATTGGTTTTGATGACGAGCAAGTTATCTGGCTTTATAATCATTTCACAGATATCAAGATTGCGCCGACTAGCATGACAGTGGATGTTGTCTTGGCTTACTTTGGTGGTGAAGAAAGTCACAGAGAAAAAAATGGCAAGATTTTGCGTATCTTCTTTTCTGACCAAGATAAGTTTGTCACCTGTTATTTGGTGGATGAAAACAAGGACTTGGTTCAACATGTCGAGTATGTTTTTAAGGGGAACCTGATTCGGAAAGATTACTTTTCTTATACGCGTTATTGTAGCGAATACTTTGCTCCCAAGGACAATGTTGCAGTACTATACCAACGAACTTTTTACAATGAAGACGGAATTCCAGCTTATGATATCTTGATGAATCAAGGTAAGGAAGAAGTTTATCGTTTTAAGGATAAAATTTTCTATGGAAAGCAAGCTTTCATGCGTGCTTTTATGAAATCCTTGAATTTGAACAAGTCTGATTTGGTTATTCTTGATAGGGAGACAGGCATTGGTCAGGTTGTGTTTGAGGAAGCACAGGCCGCGCATCTAGCGGTAGTCGTTCACGCGGAGCATTATAGTGAAAATGCTACAAATGAGGACTATATCCTTTGGAATAACTATTATGACTACCAGTTTACCAATGCAGATAAGGTTGATTTCTTTATCGTATCCACAGATAGACAAAATGAAGTGTTGCAAGAGCAATTTGCCAAATACACCCAGCATCGCCCAAAGATTGTTACCATTCCTGTAGGAAGTATTGATTCCTTGACCGAGTCAAGTCAAGGACGTAAGCCCTTTTCTTTAATTACCGCTTCGCGTCTGGCCAAAGAAAAACACATCGACTGGTTGGTCAAAGCGGTCATTGAGGCTCGTAAGGAAATACCTGAACTAACCTTTGATATTTATGGTAGTGGTGGAGAAGATTCTCTGCTCAGAGAAATTATTGCAAATCATCAGGCTGAGGACTATATCCAGCTCAAGGGACATGCGGAACTTTCGCAGATTTATAGCCAGTATGAGGTCTACTTGACGGCTTCAACCAGCGAGGGCTTTGGTTTGACCTTGATGGAAGCTATTGGTTCAGGTCTACCCCTAATCGGTTTTGATGTTCCTTATGGTAATCAGACCTTTATAGAAGATGGGCAAAATGGTTATTTGATACCAAGTTCATCTGATCATGTAGAAGACCAAATCAAGCAAGCTTATGAAGCTAAGATTTGTCAATTGTATCAAGAAAATCGTTTGGAAGCTATGCGTGCCCATTCTTATCAAATTGCAGAAGGTTTCTTAACCGAAGAAATTTTAGAAAAGTGGAAGAAAACAGTAGAGGAGGTGCTCCATGATTGAACTTTATGATCGTTATAGTCAGGAAAGTCAAGATTTACATGAAAGTCTAGTAGCTACTGGTCTTTCTCAACTTGGAGTGGTCATCGATGCAGATGGTTTTCTGCCTGATGGTCTGGTATCTCCTTTTACCTATTATCTAGGTTACGAGGATGGAAAACCTCTCTATTTTAACCAAGTCCCTGTTCCAGCTTTTTGGGAAATTTCAGGCAATAATCAGTCTGCTCGTATTGAGGATATGACACAGGAGAGAGCCGTTATTCATTATGCTGATGGAATGCAGGCTCGCTTGGTTAAGCAAGTAGATTGGAAAGACCTGGAAGGTCGAGTCCGTCAAGTTGATCATTACAATCGTTTCGGAGCTTGTTTTGCTACAACGACCTACAGTGCAGATAGTGAGCCGGTGATGACGGTTTACCAAGATGTCAATGGTCAGGAGGTGTTACTTGAAAACCATGTGACGGGTAATATCTTATTGACCTTACCTGGTCAACCTATGCGTTACTTTGCTAATAAGATTGAATTTATTACCTTCTTTTTGCAAGATTTGGAGTTAGATAAGCATCAGATTGTCTTTAATACTCTAGCGACTCCTTTCTTGGTTTCCTTCCATCATCCAGATAAGTCTGGCTCAGATGTTTTGGTTTGGCAAGAACCTCTCTATGATGCCATTCCAGGTAATATGCAGTTGATTTTAGAGAGTGATGATGTGCGCACCAAGAAGATTATCATTCCAAACAAGGCGACTTATGAACGTGCTTTAGAGTTGACTGACGAGAAATACCATGATCAGTTTGTGCACTTGGGTTACCATTACCAGTTCAAACGAGATAATTTCCTAAGACGAGATGCCTTAATCTTGACTAATTCAGATCAGATTGAGCAAGTGGAAGCAATCGTAGAAGCACTGCCTGATGTCACTTTCCGTATTGCAGCGGTGACAGAGATGTCTTCTAAGTTATTAGATATGCTTCGTTATCCTAATGTGGTACTTTATCAGAACGCTAGTCCACAGAAAATTCAAGAGCTCTATCAACTGTCGGATATTTACTTGGATATAAACCACAGCAATGAGTTATTGCAGGCAGTACGTCAGGCCTTTGAGCACAATCTCTTGATTCTTGGCTTTAACCAAACGGTGCACAATAGACTTTACATAGCTCCAGATCATCTATTTGAGAGTAGTGAAGTTTCTTCTTTGGTTGAGACCATTAAACTGGCTCTTTCAGATGTTGATCAAATGCGTCAGGCACTTGGCAAACAAGGCCAACATGCCAACTATGTTGACTTGGTGCGATATCAGGAAATCATGCAAACCGTTTTAGGAGGCTAACATGTCAGACGAAGATTTATTTTACAAAGACGTTGAAGGTCGCATGGAAGAGTTGAAACAAAAACCTATCAAGAAGGAAAAAGAAACTCGAGGGGAAAAGATTAGTAAGACTTTTTCACTCCTCTTGGGTTTAATGATTCTGATTGGTTTACTCTTTACACTGCTAGGGATTTTGAGGTAGGCCTATGACTGACATACTGATTGTTTTAGCTATTGTTCTATCTATTGCTTTGATTGTATTGGTAACCATACAACCTCGTCAAAATCAATTATTTTCCATGGATGCCACTAGTAATATTGGTAAACCAAGCTACTGGCAGAGTGACACCTTGGTCAAGGTTCTTACTTTATTGGTGAGTTTGGCCTTATTTGTTCTACTATTAATCTTTATGGTAATAACTTACAAATAAAAGAAAACTTCAGATATTCACCTTTTGTGATTGGTCTGAAGTTTTCTTTTTTTACTGTCCATATTTTTGATAAAAGTCAACTTTTACTTGGATGAAGGTTTTGGCTTCACGTAGGAGTTGAAGAAGTGTGGCGCGGGTTTCAAATTCTTCTCTTGTCTTGGGGAGACTGCGATTACGGAAGACTTCCAGATAGCGTTCAATTTCATCTAGTAAATCAGAAGCAGGATTGGTCTGGCTCAGTTGACCTGCAATTTTTGAAAAGAGTTGGGCTAAAATCAGGCTTTCGCTGGCAGCTAGGTGACAGGTGTTGATCTGCTGGGCCATATTTCGCAGGATACGACTTTGGCCTTGTCTCATTTCAAAGTAGTGGATATGGTAGTCGGTCTGGTGAAAGAGGTGGTCAGAGTGATCCAAATAGACCAGTCTGAGGGCTTCTTCCAAAAGGGTGTCTAATTCTTCAACCAGTTGTGCTCGGTTGCGTCCATCCCCTCTGGATAAATAATATTTGAAGCGTAGGAGGATATCTTTTAACTTTTCTTCTACCAATGTGTGGTAGTGATGAATTTCCTCTTCTCGTGAAGGCATGTAGAGATTGACAAGCAAGGCAAATCCTGTACCGATAGCAAAGAGAAGGAATTCGTTGACTAGGAGGTATGGAGAGGTTGACTCTTGAACCAAGAGATGGCTAACCAAAACAGTGCTTGGTGTGATGCCAATTTCCCAGCCCATCTTGTAGGCTAGAGGCACATAAAGGGCTAGATAGAGGCCAAGGCTCCAGATATGAAATCCGCTCAAGTGAAAAGCCAAAACCCCGATAACCAGAGCTAGAAGCATGGAAAAGAGCCGATTGCGGGCCAGTTTTAAGGTACTTCTACGGGTATCGGATAGGCTCAAGAGGGCGATGATTCCAGCTGAAACTGCTGAGGAGAGATTGAGAAAATAAGCAAGAAGGCAGGCAAGACAGGTAGCTAAGATGAGCTTGGTCGTACGTTGGCTAATAGACATAAGAATTTCCTAATAAGTTAGAATAAAAGCGGAAAAGACAAGACCTGAGTAGGCTTGTCTTTATGAGTTATTTTTTACGGGCTGCTGCGTATTCGGCAACGGCAGTAAAGAGGACGTCTGTAGAAGAGTTGAGGGCTGTTTCACATGAGTCTTGGATGACACCAATCACAAATCCAACCCCGACAACTTGCATGGCAATATCGTTAGAAATACCGAAAAGACTACAAGCAACTGGGATAAGGAGGAGGGAACCGCCAGCGATACCAGAAGCCCCACAGGCTGAGATAGCAGCTACCACACTAAGGACAAAGGCTGTCGCAAAGTCAACAGGGATTCCCAAAGTATTTACTGCAGCAAGGGTTAGAACGTTAATGGTAATCGCTGCCCCGGCCATATTGATAGTAGAACCAAGTGGGATAGAAACAGAATAGGTATCTGGATCTAGTCCGAGGTCGTGGCAAAGTTTCATGTTTACAGGGATGTTAGCTGCAGAACTACGAGTGAAGAAGGCAGTCACACCACTGACACGCAAACATTTCCAAACGAGGGGATAAGGATTTCTCTTCATAAAGAGAAAGGCAATCAATGGATTGACTACTAAGGCTACAAAGAACATAGTTGTCACCAAGAGGGCAAGCAAAATTCCGTAGTTGGCTAGGCTTCCGATTCCTTTATCAGAGATGGTTTTGAAGACAAGACCAAGGATACCAAATGGAGCTAGGTTGATGATCCATTCGACAATCTTAGAAGTCACATCAGCTATGGTTTTCAGCAATTCTTTACTATTTTTGCTGGCTTCTCTCATAGCAATCCCGAAAATAACTGCCCAAGATAGGATACCGATGTAGTTGGCAGTAATAAGGGCATTGACTGGATTGTCAACCAGTTTGAGCAAGAGGTTGCTGAGGACCTGGCCAATCCCATCTGGTGGAGCAATATCGGTATTAGCACTATTTAAGGTAATTTCAACAGGGACAATAAAGCTTGCAAAGACAGCAATAAGAGCAGCAGCAAAGGTTCCTACCAAGTAAAGGAAGATAACGGTTTTCATATTGCTATCTTGTCCCTTTTGATGTTGGGAAAGGGCGTTAGCAACGAGGGCAAAGACCAGAATCGGTGCGATGGCTTTGAGACCACCAACAAAGAGATCTCCGAGCAGGCCAATTCCTGAAATGTTAGGAAGTGTTAGTCCTAGAGTTCCTCCAATAAGCATACCAATCAAAATACGTTTGATCAGGCTTGCCTTATTCCAAGCATGAATGAATTTTTTCATAACAATCTCCTTTGTTGTGTAATGTTTATGATTATAGTATAAATATGAACTAAAATCAAGAATTTTCTGTCTATTTTTGCTCTTATTTTTGAATATTTATGGAGATTCATCACTTGTGAAAGTATGGTATAATAAATGAAAGGAGTTTTCTATGCAAGATTTTTTTCAAACCTACCTCAATAAGCTTGATATAACAACGATTATTGAGAATATCTTAACCAAGTTAATTTCTCTGTTATTTCTATTTTTGCTATTCTACATAGCTAAGAAACTGCTTCATACTATGGTGCAGAGAATTGTTAAACCTTCTCTAAAGATGTCTCGCCACGATGTCGGGCGCCAAAAAACCATCTCACGTCTGTTAGAAAATGTGTTTAATTATACCCTTTATTTCTTTTTACTTTACTGTATCTTGTCTATTTTGGGCTTGCCAGTCTCTAGTTTGCTGGCAGGTGCTGGGATTGCTGGGGTAGCTATTGGGATGGGAGCCCAAGGCTTTCTGTCTGATGTCATCAATGGCTTTTTCATCCTCTTTGAACGTCAACTGGATGTGGGAGATGAGGTTGTTCTGACAAATGGGCCTATTACTGTATCGGGCAAGGTTGTCAGCGTTGGCATTCGAACAACACAACTCCGAGGAGAAGACCAGGTTCTACACTTCGTTCCTAATCGCAATATCACTGTCGTCAGCAATTTTTCTCGGAAAGACCAGGCCTGAAATTTTAGCAGATTTATGGTACAATAGAAAGAGTTTGGTAAAGGAGAGAAGATGTTTTTAGAAAAACGGTTGGGCAATGGCTGTGCCTGGATTAACCTAGATTTGGACAAGTTGAAAAAACTAGAAGACCTTTCAGAAATCTACGGTTTGGACAAGGAAACCATTGAATACGCACTGGATAGAAATGAGCGTGCCCACATGGATTATCACCGTGAAAATGGGACTGTGACCTTTATCTACAATGTCTTGAACTTGAAAAAGGACAAGGAATACTACGAAGCTTTTCCCATGACCTTTATCGTGGAACATCGTCGCCTGATTACCATTAGTAATACCAAGAACGCCTATGTCATTGAACAGATGACTCGTTATCTGGAGAGTCATGACACGCTTTCAATTTACAAGTTTCTCTTTGCCAGTCTGGAAATCATCAGCAATGCCTACTATCCTGTCATCGAGCAGATGGACAAGAGTAAGGATGAGGTTAATGGCCTCTTGCGTCAGCGGACGACCAAGAAAAATCTCTTTGCCTTGTCTGACTTGGAGACCGGTATGGTTTATCTTACTGCGGCTGCTAAGCAAAATCGCATGTTGCTAGAGCATATTCAAGGGCATGCCCTTTATCGCAGTTTTAATGAGATTGAGAGAGAGCAGTTTGATGATGCTATGATTGAAGCTCATCAGCTGGTGTCCATGACAGATTTGATTTCTCAAGTTCTCCAACAACTATCAGCATCTTACAACAACATCCTAAACAATAATCTGAATGATAATTTGACAACCTTGACTATCATTTCAGTCTTGCTGGCTGTTTTGGCAGTCGTGACAGGCTTTTTCGGAATGAATGTTCCGCTACCTTTAACAGATGAGCCCCATGCTTGGCTCTATATCAGCTTGGCAAGTGCCGGTTTGTGGATTATCCTGTCATTATTACTAAGGAAAATTGCGAAAAAAAGTTAAGAAAAGGAGCCAGAATGGCGATTGAAAATTACATGCCAGATTTTGCTGTGGAAGCAGTCTATGATCTGACAGTCCCAAGCCTGCAGGTGCAGGGAATCAAGGCTGTTTTGGTCGATTTGGATAATACCCTCATTGCTTGGAATAATCCTGACGGGACGCCAGAGATGAAGCAATGGCTACATGATCTTCGGGACGCGGGCATTCGCATTATCGTAGTCTCAAATAACACTAAGAAACGCGTCCAACGAGCAGTTGAGAAGTTTGGGATTGATTACGTTTATTGGGCTCTGAAGCCCTTTACATTTGGGATTGACCGTGCCATGAAGGAATTTCACTATGAGAAAAGTGAAGTGGTCATGGTGGGCGACCAGCTTATGACAGATATACGAGCAGCTCACCGTGCAGGCATTCGCTCAATCTTGGTAAAACCCTTAGTTCAGCACGACTCAATCAAAACGCAGATTAACCGAGCTCGTGAGCGCCGTGTTATGCGAAAAATCACTGAAAAGTACGGACCGATTACATATAAAAAAGGAATTTAACTATGGAAGAAATTCTCTGTATTGGTTGTGGAGCAACCATTCAGACAACAGACAAGGCTGGTCTTGGTTTCACTCCCCAGTCGGCACTTGAAAAAGGCTTGGAGACAGGCGAAGTCTATTGCCAACGCTGTTTCCGTCTCCGTCATTACAATGAAATCACAGATGTCCAGTTGACGGACGATGATTTCCTCAAGCTCTTGCACGAGGTGGGAGACAGTGATGCCTTGGTAGTCAATGTCATTGATATCTTTGACTTTAATGGCTCTGTCATCCCAGGCTTGCCACGTTTTGTATCGGGCAATGATGTCCTCTTGGTTGGAAATAAAAAAGATATCTTGCCTAAGTCAGTTAAACCGGGTAAGATTAGCCAATGGCTCATGGAACGTGCCCACGAAGAAGGTCTTCGTCCAGTCGATGTCGTCCTAACTTCGGCACAAAACAAACATGCCATCAAGGAAGTTATTGACAAAATCGAGCACTACCGAAAGGGCCGCGATGTCTATGTGGTCGGTGTGACCAACGTTGGAAAATCAACTCTAATCAATGCTATTATCCAAGAAATCACGGGTGATCAGAATGTCATTACGACTTCACGCTTCCCAGGGACAACCTTGGATAAGATTGAGATTCCGCTTGACGACGGATCTTATATCTACGATACACCAGGGATTATCCACCGCCACCAGATGGCCCACTACTTGACGGCCAAAAACCTCAAGTATGTCAGCCCTAAAAAGGAAATTAAGCCCAAAACCTATCAGCTTAATCCTGAGCAAGCCCTGTTTTTAGGTGGTTTGGGACGCTTTGACTTCATTGCAGGTGAGAAGCAAGGATTCACAGCCTTCTTTGACAATGAACTTAAACTCCATCGTACCAAGCTAGAAGGCGCTAGTGCCTTTTACGACAAGCACGTCGGAACCCTCCTTACACCACCAAATAGCAAGGAAAAAGAAGATTTTCCAAAACTAGTCCAACATGTCTTTAATATTAAGGACAAGACAGACCTAGTCATCTCAGGACTAGGCTGGATCCGCGTGACAGGTACCGCCAAAGTAGCCGTCTGGGCACCCGAAGGCGTCGCCGTCGTCACACGAAAAGCAATTATTTAAACTAAAATCACTGAGCGAACAAAGTGAGCTCATAAAAAGATAGTTATTGCCGTGGGATCTTGCCAATCTGTAGATTGGCAAGGGGCACAATTGAGACCAAGGCTCAATTGTGAGGTCAGGAAATCCATTTTCCAAAGATGAGATCTTTGAAAAATTAGTTCCGACCGTCCCTCACCACCTAAAATAACTATCAAAAAAACAAGGAAGAAATTATGTCATTAACATCAAAACAACGTGCCTTCCTCAACAGCCAGGCACACACCCTCAAACCCATCATCCAGATCGGGAAGAATGGTCTCAACGACCAAATCAAAACCAGCGTTCGCCAAGCTCTTGACGCCCGTGAATTGATTAAAGTAACGCTCTTACAAAACACAGATGAAAACATCCACGAAGTAGCTGAAATCTTGGAAGAAGAAATCGGTGTGGATACAGTCCAAAAAATCGGACGCATCTTGATCTTGTTTAAACAATCCAGCAAGAAAGAAAATCGCAAGATTTCTAAAAAAGTCAAAGAAATCTAAAAAACCTACTCCAAACAACTGTTTTTACAGAGAAATAAAGGAGACTAGCCTATGGCAATCGAATTATTGACTCCCTTTACCAAGGTAGAGTTGGAGCCAGAAATCAAGGAGAAAAAACGTAAGCAAGTCGGGATTTTAGGGGGGAATTTTAACCCTGTTCACAATGCCCATCTGATCGTTGCGGATCAAGTGCGACAACAGTTGGGACTGGATCAGGTTCTGCTCATGCCTGAATACCAACCTCCTCATGTTGATAAAAAGGAAACCATTCCTGAACACCATCGTCTCAAGATGCTTGAATTGGCGATTGAGGGGATTGAAGGTCTGGACATTGAAACAATCGAGCTGGAGCGCAAGGGCATTTCTTATACCTACGACACCATGAAGCTTCTAACTGAGAAGAATCCAGATACAGATTATTACTTTATCATCGGTGCCGACATGGTAGACTATCTGCCCAAGTGGTACCGAATTGATGAGTTGGTCGACATGGTTCAGTTTGTAGGGGTTCAGCGCCCACGCTACAAGGCAGGGACTTCCTATCCAGTTATCTGGGTGGATGTGCCTCTCATGGATATCTCGTCCAGCATGGTGCGTGACTTCCTTGCCCAAGGTCGGAAACCCAACTTTCTCCTGCCTCAGCCTGTGCTAGACTACATCGAGAAGGAGGGTCTCTACTGATGGCCTATCAAGACTATATCAACTGCTCTCGTGAGGCTTTGTTGGAAAAAATGGCAGAGCTTCTACCTGAAAAACGTTTAACCCATTGTCTAGGTGTAGAGAGTGCAGCCATAGAGCTAGCCGAGAGATTTGGAGTCGATGCCGAGAAAGCAGGATTAGCAGGGCTCCTTCATGACTATGCTAAAAAGCTATCGGATCAGGGATTTCTGGATTTGATTGACCGTTACCAATTAGACCCTGACCTCAAAAACTGGGGCAATAATGTCTGGCATGGTATGGTGGGTATATACAAAATTCAGGAAGATTTGAACTTGCAAGATCCTGAAATTCTGCGAGCCATTGAAATTCATACAGTTGGGGCTGGTCAGATGACTGATCTTGATAAGGTTATCTACGTCGCAGACTATATCGAGCATAATCGCGCCTTTCCAGGAGTAGATGTGGCGCGTGAGATTGCTGTGCTATCGCTCAATAAGGCTGTGGCCTACGAAACAGCTCGTACCGTGGAGCATCTAGCTCATCAGGGATTCCCTATCTATCCCCAAACCCTTGAAACCTATAACGCCTTTGTGCACTATTTGAAAGAGGACTAAATGAAGACGGCTTTTATAATCATTGATGTTCAGAATATTTTAGTGGAAACTGGGTTTCAGACAAAAAGTCTATTGGAAAAAATTTCTTATTTACAAAACCAGGCTAGAAGCAAAAATATCGAAATTGTATATGTTCAACATATTGAGAACGCTGAAGCACAAACATCAGAAGATTGGCAGTTATCTGAGCTTTTAAGTCGAAAACCTAATGAAAAGGTCTTTCAGAAGAAGTATAACAGTATTTTCAAAGAAACTGGTTTAAAAGAATACTTGGATAAACAGGGGATTGAAAAATTAGTTTTATGTGGTATGCAGACAGAATATTGTGTGGATACCTCTGTCAAGGTTGCTTTTGAATATGGCTATCAGCTTATTATTCCAGAAGGAACTTGCACAACGTTTGATGGGAAAGACATTCCAGCAGAAACGATAAATGAATTTTATGAGGGCATTTGGGAGGGTCGCTTTGCAGATGTCTTAGATTACAAACATATTTTCTAGAAAGAGGACTAAATGAACGAAAAAGAATTACTAGAACTAGTCGTGAAAGCGGCTGATGAGAAACGTGCGGAGGATATCCTCGCACTTGATGTACAAGAATTGACCAGCGTGACGGACTACTTTGTTATCACTAGCTCGATGAATAGTCGTCAGTTGGACGCTATCGCTGATAACATCCGTGAAAAAGTAGCTGAAGCAGGCTTTAAAGGAAGTCACATCGAAGGTGATGCAACTGGAGGCTGGGTTTTGCTGGACCTAGGTTCTGTTGTCGTGCATATCTTCTCAGAAGAAATGCGTGCCCACTATAACCTAGAGAAGCTATGGCATGAGGCGAATTCAGTAGATATTTCAGAAACTCTTGCTTAGAAGATGAACTCAGTTGCAGTCAACTGGGTTTTATTTGCTTATTTTAGAAAAAATTGATAGAAAGGTAAAGGGCGAGTGGTGTTTGCCATGGAGGCTCTTGGTATCATGATTATGGCAACTTATGAAACCTTTGCGGCGGTCTATGATGCAGTCATGGACGATAGTTTATACGATAAATGGACGGATTTTTCTCTGCGCCATATGCCTAAGACTAAGGAAAGAAAGAAACTCTTAGAATTGGCTTGTGGGACAGGTATCCAGTCTGTGCGATTTTCTCAGGCAGGTTTTGATGTGACTGGACTTGATTTGAGTGCGGATATGTTGAAGATTGCTGAAAAGAGAGCGACTTCAGCCAAGCAAAAGATTGATTTTATAGAAGGCAATATGCTGGATTTATCCAAGGCAGGTCAATACGATTTTGTCACTTGTTATTCTGACTCAATCTGCTATATGCAGGATGAGGTGGAGGTAGGAGACGTCTTTAAAGAAGTCTATAATGCCCTCAATGAAGATGGAGTCTTTATCTTTGATGTGCATTCAACCTACCAGACTGATGAGGTTTTTCCAGGCTATTCTTACCATGAAAATGCGGAAGATTTTGCCATGCTCTGGGATACCTACGAGGATGCGGCGCCTCACTCCATCGTGCATGAGCTGACTTTCTTTGTCAAAGGAGAGGACGGTTCCTTTAGTCGCTACGATGAAGTGCATGAGGAGCGGACTTATGAGGTCCTGACCTATGATATTTTGCTGGAACAGGCTGGATTCAAGTCCTTCAAACTCTATGCAGATTTTGAAGACAAGGAGCCGACAGAGACTAGCACTCGTTGGTTTTTTGTGGCGCAGAAGTAGGAGATTAGCATGACCATCACAGGTATTATCGCGGAGTTCAATCCTTTTCATAATGGCCATAAATACCTGCTGGAGCAGGCTGAGGGACTGAAAATCGTGGCTATGTCTGGAAATTTCATGCAGCGTGGAGAGCCAGCTATCGTGGACAAGTGGACACGGGCCCAGATGGCGCTGGAAAATGGAGCGGATCTGGTAGTAGAATTGCCCTTTTTAGTCAGTGTTCAGGCGGCAGATTTCTTTGGCCAAGGCGCTGTGGATATCTTGGCTCGGTTGGGCATTGATACTCTAGCATTTGGGACGGAGGAAGTTCTGGATTACCAGAAAATCGCTGACTTATACACAGAACAAGGCGCTGATATGGAGAAATTTGTGGAAAATCTTCCTGATTCCCTCTCTTATCCCCAAAAGACCCAGTCCATGTGGAAGGAATTTGCAGGTCTTGATTTTTCAGGAAAAACGCCCAATCATGTTCTTGCTCTGGCCTATGCCAAGGCGGTTGCAGGACGAAACATCAAGTTGCATCCGATTCAGCGTCAGGGGGCTGGCTATCATTCTGTGGACAAGGATGTGGACTTTGCCTCGGCGACAGCTCTCCGTCAGCACCAGAAGGACCAAGATTTCTTAGAACGCTTTATGCCTTCAGTTATACTCTTTGAGCAGGTTAGTAAGGTGAGTTGGGACGATTATTTTGCTATGCTCCGCTATCAAATCTTGTCAAATCCAGACCTAACCACCATCTATCAGGTCAATCAAGAAATGGCTGTGCGCATCAAGGAAGCTATCAAGACGGCTCAGTCTGTTGACGAACTGGTTGAAGTGGTTGCTACCAAACGCTACACCAAGGCGCGTGTCAGACGTCTATTGACCTATATCTTGGTGCAAGCCAGAGAGAGTTCCTTGCCAGAAGGGATTCATGTTCTTGGTTTTACCGAAAAAGGCAGGCAACATCTCAATTCTCTGAAAGGGCAGGTCAATCTAGTCAGCCGAATTGGCAAAGAACCTTGGGATGTCATGACTCAAAAGGCAGACCAGATTTATCAACTAGGAAATCCAAGTATAGCAGAACAGAATTTTGGAAGAGTACCGATTAGAATAGAAACAAACTAAGTCTACTGAAATGTAGGATTTTTGAGATTTTTTACGAATAATACTCTTCGAAAATCAAATTCAAACCACGTCAACGTCGCCTTGCCGTACTCAAGTACAGCCTGCGGCTAGTTTCCTAGTTTGCTCTTTGATTTTCATTGAGTATAAATAGATAGAAAAAGAAAATCTTGTACAAGTTCCTGACAATTTTTTTCTTTTCATGTATAATAGTGGAAAAGAGGTAAAACGAGGTATGGTTATGGAAGCAGTTCTTTACTCAACATTCCGAAATCATTTAAAGGACTACATGAAAAAGGTAAATGATGAATTTGAGCCTTTAACGGTGGTCAATAAAAATCCAGACGAGGACATTGTAGTCCTTTCAAAGAGTGAGTGGGATAGTATCCAAGAAACCCTGAGAATTGCTCAAAATAAGGAACTTTCTGATAAGGTTTTGCGAGGAATGGCTCAAGTTCGTGCTGGAAGTACTCAGGTCCATGTTATTGAGGAGTAAGAAATGCTGCTCAAGTTTACAGAAGATGCCTGGGCAGATTATTGCTACTGGCAAA
Source organism: uncultured Streptococcus sp. (assembly GCF_963518475.1). Taxonomy (GTDB): domain Bacteria; phylum Bacillota; class Bacilli; order Lactobacillales; family Streptococcaceae; genus Streptococcus. The sequence goes on from NZ_CAUQJA010000021.1 coordinate 36,060, forward strand.
ATCAGGATAAGAAAACGTTAAAAAGAATCAATAAACTAATCAAAGATATTCAACGTGATCCCTTTACAGGAATAGGTAAACCAGAACCACTCAAGTATGACTACTAAGGAGCTTGGTCACGTCGTATTGATGCAGAAAATCGATTGATTTATATGATGGATGGAGATAGCGTGGCTTTCTTGTCTTTCAAAGATCATTACTAAGTCTACTGAAAGGTGGGATTTTTCTAAAATCTCTACTAAAAAACTGTTTTTAAGTAATAAGGATTATACAGATGTATTTTAGTGAAATAAACACCAAATTCCTCAAAACATATTCTATTTTAGGTTTGTGAAAATCACTTTTTTATGGTAGAATGTAAAAGAATGTATGTCATTCGGAATAACAATAAAATGAGGTAAAAACATGGAGATCATGTCGCTTGCGATTGCTGTTTTTGCCGTCATCATTGGTTTAGTCATTGGATATGTCAGCATCTCAGCCAAGATGAAATCATCTCAGGAAGCTGCAGAGTTGATGCTTTTAAATGCTGAACAAGAAGCAACTAATTTACGTGGACAAGCTGAACGTGAAGCGGATTTATTGGTTAATGAAGCTAAGCGTGAAAGTAAGTCTCTTAAAAAAGAAGCACTATTGGAGGCCAAAGAAGAAGCCAGAAAATACCGTGAAGAAGTGGACGCTGAATTCAAATCAGAACGTCAAGAACTCAAACAAATCGAAAGTCGTTTGACAGAGAGAGCAACTAGCCTCGACCGTAAGGACGACAATTTGACGAGTAAAGAACAAACACTTGAACAAAAAGAACAAAGTATTTCTGATAGAGCTAAAAACCTTGATGCGCGTGAAGAGCAATTAGAGGAAGTCGAAAGACAAAAAGAAGCAGAACTAGAGCGTATTGGTGCTCTGTCTCAGGCAGAAGCACGAGATATTATCTTGGCACAGACAGAGGAAAACTTGACCAAGGAGATTGCTAGCCGTATTCGTGAAGCTGAGCAAGAGGTCAAGGAACGTTCTGACAAAATGGCTAAGGACATCCTGGTTCAAGCTATGCAACGTATCGCTGGTGAATATGTAGCGGAGTCAACAAACTCAACGGTTCATCTGCCAGACGATACTATGAAGGGACGCATTATTGGTCGTGAAGGTCGTAACATTCGTACCTTTGAAAGTTTGACAGGGGTCGATGTGATTATCGACGATACACCAGAAGTGGTGACCTTGTCAGGATTTGATCCGATTCGTCGTGAGATTGCCCGTATGACTATGGAAATGTTGCTCAAAGATGGTCGTATCCACCCAGCTCGTATCGAAGAGTTGGTTGAGAAAAACCGTCAAGAGATTGACAATAAGATCCGTGAATACGGTGAGGCAGCAGCCTATGAGATTGGTGCGCCAAACCTTCATCCAGACTTGATGAAGATTATGGGACGTTTGCAGTTCCGTACTTCTTATGGACAAAATGTTTTGCGCCATTCGATTGAAGTTGCTAAGTTAGCTGGTATCATGGCGAGCGAACTTGGTGAAAATGCGGCTCTTGCCCGTCGTGCTGGATTCCTTCACGATATCGGGAAAGCTATTGACCGCGAGGTTGAAGGTAGTCACGTTGAAATTGGTATGGAATTGGCTCGTAAGTACAAGGAGCATCCAGTTGTGGTCAATACGATTGCTAGTCACCACGGCGATGTCGAAGCTGAGAGCGTGATTGCAGTGATCGTCGCTGCAGCAGATGCCTTGAGCGCAGCCCGTCCAGGTGCTCGTAGTGAGTCTCTTGAAAGCT
>NZ_CAUQJA010000022.1:0-32688 GCF_963518475.1 uncultured Streptococcus sp.
GTAGTCTCTGGGTTTACTACGGTCTTTTCAAAAAAGAAAGAGATATCCCCCTTGCAGCAGCTAATGCACCAGGTATTATTTTTGGCCTAGTGACGGTTATTACAGCTTTGATTTAAAAGGAACAGAGGAGACTAGTTTTCAGTCTTCTTTTTTGTTTCAGGGGAGGCTATTTACTTTTTCTAGAGGATAATTTTTTAAAAAACAATCTGATAAACTTAAATAGTAGAATAGTATCAGTATGTCACAGTATTTTATAAGAAAAGGTTTACAGAATAAGTTATAATATAAGTAAATGAACAAGCAAATAAGAAAGTGAGTAGAGTTATGACCGAAAAACTGACTTTTCCGGATGGTTTCTTGTGGGGCGGAGCGACAGCTGCCAACCAGTGTGAGGGTGCTTATAATTTAGAAGGTCGTGGATTGGCGAATGTGGATGTCGTCCCCATCGGTCCAGATCGTGAAGCCATTATCACAGGTCAGAAAAAGATGTTTTCGTTTGAGGAGGGCTATTTTTACCCAGCCAAGCAAGCTATTGATATGTACCATCATTACAAGGAAGATATTGCCCTTTTTGCGGAAATGGGCTTTAAGACTTATCGTCTATCCATTGCTTGGACTCGGATTTTTCCTAAGGGCGACGAAACAGTGCCAAATGAAGCTGGTCTAACCTTTTATGAGGACTTGTTTAAGGAATGTCACAAGTATGGAATCCAACCTCTGGTAACCATTACTCATTTCGACTGTCCTATGCACTTGATTGAAAAATACGGTGGTTGGCGCAATCGTCAGATGTTAGACTTCTATGAAAAACTTTGTCGCACACTCTTTACCCGCTATAAGGGTTTGGTCAAATACTGGCTTACCTTTAACGAAATCAACATGATTCTCCATGCCCCCTTTATGGGAGCTGGGCTCTGTTTTGAAGAAGGAGAAAATCAAGAACAGGTTAAATATCAGGCTGCTCACCATGAGTTGGTGGCTTCAGCCATGGCGACTAAGATTGCCCACGAAATTGCTCCAGAAAACAAGGTGGGATGTATGTTGGCAGCAGGGCAATACTATCCTAACACAGCCCATCCGAGAGACTACTGGGCAGCCATGGAGGAAGACCGCAAGAGTTACTTCTTCATTGATGTTCAAGCGCGTGGGGAATACCCAAACTACGCCAAGAAGCAGTGGGAGCGTGAGGGGATTGAAATTGAAATAACGGCAGAGGATTTGGACTTGTTGAAGAATCATACTGTTGACTTTGTTTCCTTCTCTTACTATGCGAGCCGAGTGGCCTCAGGGGATCCAGAAGTGAGGAATCTGACCGCTGGAAATGTCTTTGCCTCTATCAAAAATCCCTATCTGGAATCCTCTGAATGGGGTTGGCAGATTGACCCACTGGGGCTTCGTATCACTCTCAATGCCATCTGGGATCGTTATCAAAAGCCTATGTTCATCGTAGAAAATGGACTCGGCGCAATAGATACTCCTGATGAAAATAGCTACGTAGCAGATGACTATCGGATTGCTTACTTAGAAGCCCACATCAAGGCTATGCGAGATGCCATTTACCAAGATGGCGTTGACTTGATTGGTTATACGACTTGGGGCTGTATTGATTTGGTTTCAGCTGGCACAGGGGAAATGAATAAGCGCTATGGCTTTATCTATGTAGATCGAGATAATGCTGGTCATGGGAGCCTCAAACGGAGCAAGAAGAAGTCCTTCTACTGGTACAAGGATGTCATTGCCAGCAATGGTGCAAGCATTGAGTAGAGCACATTTGTTTACTATTTTTATAAAATTTTCTCCCTACTTTATAAGATGTTAAAAAGAGTTCAATTCGAACTCTTTTTTTGCTATAATGAGGGGAGAAAAATCAGACAGGAGAATATGATGTCAGAACCATTATTTTTACAATCAGTTATGCAAGAAAAAATCTGGGGTGGAACCAAGCTACGTGATGAGTTTGGCTACGACATCCCAAGTGAAAAAATAGGGGAATATTGGGCCATCTCAGCCCATCCAAATGGTGTCTCTAAAGTTGCCAATGGTCGCTACGAGGGAATAGATCTTGCTACTTTGTATGCGGAGCACCGTGAATTGTTTGGAAATCGTCCTGAGCCTGTATTTCCGCTTTTGACTAAGATCCTGGATGCTAACGACTGGCTCAGCGTTCAAGTTCATCCAGACGATGCTTATGGACTAGAGCATGAAGGCGAACTCGGAAAAACAGAATGCTGGTACATCATCGCTGCGGATGAAGGTTCAGAGATTATCTATGGTCACAATGCCAAGTCAAAAGATGAACTTCGTCAGCAAATTGAGGACAAGAATTGGGATGACTTGTTGACAAAAGTACCAGTTAAAGCTGGAGATTTCTTCTATGTACCAAGTGGAACCATGCATGCTATTGGTGCGGGCATCTTAATTCTTGAAACCCAACAGTCTAGCGATACCACTTATCGTGTCTATGACTTTGACCGCAAGGACGACAATGGCAACTTGCGTGAACTTCACCTTGAAAAATCTATCGATGTTTTAAACATTGGTGAGCCTGCCAATAGCTGTCCTGTAACTATCAAAGCTGATGATTTACGTTCCACTCTACTTGTATCCAATGAATTCTTTGCAGTTTACAAGTGGGAAATTACTGGAAAAGTTGACTTCGAAAAGACAGCTGACTACAGCTTGTTGAGTGTCTTGGCTGGTCAAGGTCAGCTAATTGTTGACGGGAAAAACTATCCAATCCAAAAAGGTAGTCATTTTATCCTACCAAGTGATGTTGAAGCTTGGACTTTGGAAGGACAAGATTTGGAATTGATTGTTAGCCATCCATAAAAAAGAAAGGGCCTGAGTTCATTACTCAAGTCCTTTTGATTACATAAATTGGGCGATAAAGACCACGATGATGATGATTGGAATGATGAAACGAAGAAGGAATAGCCAGACTTGGAACAGTCCCTGTTTCCATGCTCTTTCATCAAGATGCAGTTCCTCCATAGCAAGTGTCTTTTTAAAGATGTAGCCAGTAAAAAGTGAAAGGCAGAGAGCTCCAAATGGCATGAGGAGATTGGAAACTAAGAAATCCATAGCATCAAAGAAGGTCTTTCCAAAAATGTGAACATCTGCCATGACACCGTAAGAAAGGGCTGAAGGAATGCCAAAAACAAAGGTCAAGATTCCTAAAATGGCACTCCACTTAGCACGCTTGCTGTTGTCCTGGTTGGTGATATTGCCCACATTGATTTCCAGCATGACGACAGAGGAAGTAACCGTCGCAAAGAGGAAGAGCAAGAGGAAGAGGATGTAGAAAATGGTTCCAAAAGGCATCTTGTCAAAGAGTTGAGGCAAGACGATAAAGAGCAAGCTCGGTCCCCCTTCAGACTGGATATTGAAGGCTGACATGGCTGGGAAAATGGCTAGACCCGCCATGATAGATACTGAGATATTCATAGCTACAATGGAAATCCCTGACTGGACTAGATTGGTTTTCTTATCCAAATAAGAAGCATAGGTCAGCATGGCTGTAACCCCTAGTGAGAGGGCAAAGAAAGATTGTCCCAGAGCATAGAGGAGACCAGCACTTGTCAGCTTAGAGAAGTCTGGTTTGAGGAAGTAAAGAACCCCTTCCATGGCATTTGGTAAACTGAGAGAGCGCCCAATGATGACAACAAAGATGATAAAGAGCAGGGGCATCATGACTTTCGAAGCTCTTTCAATCCCTTTTTGAACCCCACGTGATACAATAAAGATATTCAATAAGATAAAGGATGCTTGAGCTCCTAGGGCAATGGCTGGATTTGAAATGATTGAAGTAAATAATTGAGCATAATCACCAGTTCCGCTAAGTTGGAACAATTTTCCAAACTCAATGCCTAGATAGACTAAAATCCACCCTCCAATAACACTGTAGAAAGATAAGAGGATAAAGAGGGCAAAGGCACCAATCCAACCGATAAAGTTGTACTTGTTATTGTTGCCCAGTTTTCCAAAGGTTTTGATTGCTGAGACACCAGCGCTTCGGCCGAGGGCAAATTCAGCTAGCAAAAGAGGGAAACCGATTAGAATAGTGGAGATGAGAAAGACCAGTAAAAATCCTCCTCCACCGTTAGCAGCAGTCATATAGGGGAATTTCCAAACGGCACCAAGTCCAATGGCTGAACCAGCAGAAGCCAGGATAAAGCCCAATTTAGAACCCCATTGCGATTTTTCAGACATAGTTAAACTCCTAAAATTAGTATTACAAAAGAAAAAGCTACTGCCCTTGGCAAATAGCCTCATCAGTACTCAAGATGAGCGTTTCTTTTGATTGATAGACCTGACTATCCTATCATGTTTTCTGAGGTCTGTCAAGAAAACCATTTCATGTTATGATAAAGTAAAAAATTTCGCAAAAACGCTTGACTCTGACCTAAGGGGAGGGGTTATACTATCAATGTAAGGAGGAAATCATGTACCATATAAAAGAAGCTGCGCAGCTTTCGGGCGTCTCTGTCAAGACCCTGCACCACTACGATAAGATAGGGCTTTTGGTTCCTTTAAAGTCGGAAAACGGCTATCGGACCTACAGCCAGGAGGATTTGGAACGCCTTCAGGTCATCCTTTACTATAAATATCTAGGTTTTTCTTTAGAAAAAATAGCAGAGCTGTTAAAGGAAGATAGATCAGATTTGTTGCCTCACTTGACCAGGCAGTTGGACTATTTGACTCGAGAAAGGGAACATCTGGATACCTTGATTTCCACCTTGCAAAAAACCATTCAAGAACAAAAAGGAGAAAGAGAAATGAGCATTCAAGAGAAATTTGCTGGATTTAACTACCAAGACCATCAAAAACACCACCAAGAGGCGGTAGAGAAGTATGGACAAGAAGTGATGGACCAAGCGCTCGAGCGCCAAAAAGGTCACGAAAACGAAGCTACGGCTGCCTTCAACCAAGTTTTTCGAGCCTTGTCACAAAATCTTCAAGCTGGACTGCCTGTAACAGCAACAGAAAACCAAGAAGAAGCTGCTAAACTCTTGCAAGCCATACGTACTTATGGATTTGATTGTACTATTGAAGTATTCGGTCATATTGGTAAAGGCTACGTCTATAACCCAGAGTTTAAGGAAAACATTGACAAATTTGGAATTGGAACAGCCCAGTACACATCAGATGTCATTGCTCACTATGTAAGCACACAAACTCGATAAAACTCACAGACTAAGCTAGGACTGACAAAGCCAGTAACAGAATTTTAGTAGGAAGACACAGACTTAGATAAGATAAAAATCGGCGGAGTGACCTCTGCCGATTTACTGTTATTTGAGTTGGTAAGACCAGTCTTCTCCATCCTTGTAGTAAAAGAACTCACTGAGGTCCTCTTCGAGAAAAACACGAAGCATGTCAGACATATCCTCAGTAGCTAATTTTAGATGAGATAGATTTTCAAAATCTTCCCACCAGACTTTTCCTTCGTCTGAAGATTGGAGCTCACCAGTAAAGTGTTCTGTTTTGTAAAAGAGGACAACATAGCGATAATCTGCATCATCATACCAGTCTTTGATACCACAGAGTTGGGGTTTACAAACGGTCAGACCTGTTTCTTCTTTCACTTCACGAATGACAGCATCAACAAAGGACTCGCCACGTTCAACATGGCCACCAGGAAAAGTAATGCCAGGCCAGTTAGGACTAACTAGGTCTTGAACTAGGACCTTGTCCCCATTTTTAATCAAGCACATGTTGACAAATTCGACTGATTCTCTTCTGCTCATTTTTCACAACCTTTGATGTTTAATCGTAATGTAGACTTCCTGCCACCCAACCAGTGCAGAGAGCAGAAGTGATGTTAAACCCACCTGTGTGGGCATTGATATCCAGTACCTCACCAGCAAAGTGGAGGCCAGGGGTCAGCTTACTTTCTAGAGTCTTAGGATTGATTTCCTTGAGACTGACGCCACCCTTGGTAACAAATGACTTGGCGAGGGACATTTTACCAGTCACAGGGATTTTAAGTCCCTTAATAGACTGGAGAAGTTGTTCTTTTTCCTTTTCAGTCAACTGTTTGACTTTGTCAGGATAGCCTTGCACAAAAAATTCTGCCAAGCGTTCTGGTAACAAGGTTTTTAAGGCATTTTTCAAGGATTTTTCACGATTCTCTTCTAGAAATGCAACTAAGTCCTTCTCAGAAAGTTGAGGCAAAACATCCAGTGAGAGAACCTCTCCGCCCTTGATAAAGCTGGACATACGTAGAGCAGCAGGGCCTGACAAACCAAAGTGGGTAAAGAGCAGATCGTGAGTAATGATATGCTTACCATAGCTTAGGGTCACATCGTCTAGTGAAATTCCCTGAAGTGCTTTATGTGGAAAATCTGTCAACAAAGGACTTTCAGCTGCCTCAAGCTCGGTAATGGTGTGTTTAAAATGACGGGCAATCTCATGTCCGAAACCAGTCGAACCAGTAGAAGGATAGGATTTCCCACCAGTTGTGACAATCAGTTTATCACAAGTGAAAGTTTGGTCTGCTGACTTCAGGACAAACTGATTTTCTATCTTTTTAACCGAAACAATTTCGGTTTGAGTAGCAACTTGGCCACCTAGTTCAGTGATTTTCTTTTCTAAAGCCTCAATAATGGTCCGAGACTTGTCACTGGCAGGAAAGACGCGTCCGTGGTCCTCGACCTTAAGTTTTACCCCATTTTCCGTAAAAAAGTTAATGATATCATGGTTATCAAATTGGGAGAAGACACTGTAAAGAAAGCGCCCATTTCCAGGGATGCCAGCTAGTAGGTCGTCCAAGCTACCATTATTGGTCACATTGCAACGTCCCCCACCAGTTCCAGCTAATTTTTTTCCAAGTTTTCGATTTTTTTCGATGAGGAGGGTTTTCTGCCCGAAAAAGCTACTAGAAATCGTAGCCATCATACCAGCAGGTCCCCCACCGATGACAATAGTATCAAAATGTTTCATAGCTCTATTGTACCACAAAAAAACAAGAGATGATGGTCACCTCTTGTCAAGAATGCAATTAATCAATTTCATATCCCATCAGCAAACCACCATCTTCTGCATAGAAACTGCAGAGACCAGATGTTGGGATAATTTTAATATCCGCTTGTGGGAAGGTTTCGCGAATTCGCTCTGAGAGCTGTTGGCAACATTTTTCGTTATTTCGTTGGGCCATGATAATTCGGCCACCAGCATATCCAGCTTTTACCAACTCATCATAGGCAGCTTGAACGGATTTCTTTGCTCCTCTTGCTTTTTGTAGCAATTCGAGGGTTCCGGTTTCACTAGCTTCTCCGACCATACGGATGTTGAGAAGGCCAACGACTGTACCGATAAGCTTGCTCAAACGGCCGTTCTTCACCAAGTTATCGACTTTGGCTAGAACAAAGAGCAACTTGGTTTTTTCTTGATAAGCAGTTATAGCTTCAACCACTTCTTCAAAAGATAGGCCCTGGTCAATCAAGTCATTTAATTTTTCTACGAGCAAGTCAACTTCCCCACCAGCAGACAAACTATCAATCACATGAATCTTAGTGTCAGGATGTTCTTCCAGATAAATATTCTTTGCTAGTTGAGCACTATTGTGGCTGCCAGAGAGAGTACCTGTGATGGTTACTAGGAAAATGTTTTTGGCTCCTTCAAATGCTTGCAAATAATCATCTGGGCTTGGACAAGCTGATTTTGAAGCTTCTGCAGTTGCATACATAGTTTCCATCATTTGGTCAATGTCAAGACTGGCATCATCAACAAAGACCTGATCAGCTACTTGAATGGTTAAGGGGACACTTACAAAGGTTGTGTCAATAGCTGGTCTTGCCAGTTGACGATAATCACAACCAGAGTCAGCAATAATCTTCCAAGTCATAGAAATTCTCCATCTTTGTCAGTTATACATTGACAAAGGTTCTGTCTTTTTTTACAATTATATCATGAAAACCCTTGAAACAAAAGCCTCATCCGTCTGTTGTGACAAGTAGAAAGAAAATGTTATGTCTGAACGTAGAATCTCTGAAAAGTCTCTTGAAAATCTCAGAAAATCAAACCAAGAATCCAATCTATTAACTAGAGAAGCCATCGAAACAGCCCTCTTGCAGCTCTTGGAAAAAAAGGATCTGACCAAGATTAGTATTTCTGAATTGGTCAAGCGTGCAGGCGTTTCGCGTGCGGCCTTTTATCGCAATTATGACTCCAAAGAGGAGATTTTAGAGAGCGTCTTTAAACGAACTGTCCACAATATTATGGAACAGCTGCATCATTACGATCTAAAGACAGATCTTTATCTGGTCTGGGTTCACCTTTTCAGAGAAGCAAGAAAGGAGGCCAGAGTGATTCAATTGGCCTTAGATTACCATCTGGAAAAAATCTTTGTCCAAGCCATGCAGGAATTTCTAGAAAAATACCATGGAAAATCAAAAGGTGTCAGCTCTTATCTTCATTCCTTCTGGAGCTCAGCCATCGTCTCTGTTCTCCTAAAATGGATCAAGGATGGCATGAAGGTACCAGCTGAAAAGATTGCAGACTTACGGTTACCATTTTTTAAGAAATAGAGGAAAAGGAGAAGAGATATGACTGAAAAAAGACTAGCCTGGGATGAGTATTTTGCAGCCCAAGCCCTACTGATTGCCAATCGTTCCACTTGTAAACGTGCCAAAGTGGGCGCAATTCTGGTAAAGGATAATAAGGTTATTTCCACTGGCTACAATGGTTCGGTGTCAGGGACTGAGCATTGTATTGACCACGAATGTTTGGTCATTGAAGGCCACTGTGTTCGCACTCTTCACGCAGAGGTGAATGCTATTCTCCAAGGTGCAGAACGTGGTGTTCCTAAAGGCTTTACAGCCTATGTGACACACTTTCCTTGTCTGAATTGTACCAAACAATTGCTGCAGGTCGGTTGCAAGCGTGTAGTTTATATCAATCAGTACCGAATGGATGACTATGCCCAATACCTTTATCAAGAAAAAGGGACAGAATTGACCCATCTACCACTTGAGACAGTACAGGAAGCTCTTAAAGAGGCAGATTTAATGTAAAAATTATCAAAAATAAATGGTTTAGAAAGATTTTTAAACCGTTTTTTGGTATAATAAGAAGAATAAATTGAAAGAAGGAATTCCAAAAATGGGAAAAATTGAAGTTATTAATCATCCATTGATTCAACACAAATTGTCAATCTTGCGTCGTACAGATACTTCTACAAAAGCTTTCCGTGAGCTAGTAGATGAGATTGCAATGTTGATGGGGTATGAAGTACTTCGTGATCTTCCACTAGAAGATGTGGAAATCGAAACACCAATCACAAAAACAGTTCAAAAACAATTGGCAGGTAAGAAATTGGCCATCGTTCCAATCTTGCGTGCAGGTATCGGGATGGTTGATGGACTCTTGAGCTTGGTTCCAGCTGCTAAGGTTGGTCACATCGGTATGTACCGTGATGAAGAAACGCTTCAACCAGTTGAGTACTTGGTGAAATTGCCTGAAGACATTGACCAACGTCAAATTTTTGTAGTAGACCCAATGTTGGCAACAGGTGGTTCAGCAATCTTGGCTGTTGACTCCCTTAAAAAACGTGGCGCATCAAATATCAAATTTGTCTGCCTTGTATCTGCTCCAGAAGGTGTAAAAGCCCTTCAAGAAGCTCATCCAGATGTAGAAATCTTTACAGCAGCCTTGGATGAACGCTTGAACGAACACGGTTATATCGTTCCAGGTCTTGGAGATGCTGGGGACCGCCTGTTCGGTACGAAATAAAATCGAAAAGAAGAATGAATTGGAAAAGAATTTCCAGTCGTGAAAGGAGGTTGAATTTTTGTTTCTGTCTGATGAAAACAGAGCAAAAATTTGACCTTTTTTGACCAAGATATTATAATAGTCTTATCTTCAATCATTTGACCAACAAAATTAAAACTCAAAAGGAGAAATGAATGATTCCTGTAGTTATTGAACAAACAAGCCGTGGAGAACGTTCCTACGATATTTACTCACGTCTTCTTAAAGACCGCATCATTATGCTGACAGGTCCAGTTGAAGACAACATGGCTAACTCTGTTATTGCTCAGTTGCTTTTCTTGGATGCCCAAGATAGTACAAAAGATATTTACCTTTATGTCAATACACCTGGTGGTTCCGTTTCAGCTGGTTTGGCAATCGTTGATACCATGAACTTTATTAAGGCAGATGTCCAAACCATCGTTATGGGAATGGCCGCATCTATGGGGACGGTCATTGCATCAAGTGGAGCAAAAGGCAAACGTTTCATGCTTCCAAATGCTGAATACATGATCCATCAACCAATGGGTGGTACAGGTGGTGGTACTCAACAAACCGATATGGCGATTGCTGCAGAACACTTGCTCAAAACTCGTAACATCTTGGAAAAAATCTTGGCTGAAAATTCAGGTCAGTCAATCGAAAAAGTCCATGCAGATGCAGAACGTGATAACTGGATGAGTGCCCAAGAAACACTTGAATATGGCTTTGTTGATGAAATCATGGCCAACAATTCATTGAACTAATGATCAAAGAAGGCAAACTCGACTGGGTTTGCTTTTTTTGGTATAATAGGGAGAGATTTCTTAGAAAGAGGATTTACCATGTTTGAAAAAGTCAATCGATCTGGCTTGATTATCTATCTTTACTATAATCGTGATGCCAAAAAACTGCAGGATTATGGAGATATTACCTATCATTCCAAGAAACATCGTTACTTACAGCTTTATGTTCCAACTCAAGAAGTGGAGCAATTGGTCGGGCGCTTGAGCAAGGAAAAATTTATAAAAAAAGTCAGAGTTTGTCATATCCAAGAGCTGGAAACACCCTTTGTGGGCAATCTTTATCGAGAGGAAAACGTTATCATTGAAAAAATTCAAGAAAAGTGTTGACAATTTTCTGATAATTCGGTATATTCTTAACATGCTATTTATTTAAGAAATAAGGAGACAAAAAAGATGAAGAAAAAATTTGCCCTATCGTTTGTGGCGCTTGCAAGTGTAGCACTTCTTGCAGCCTGTGGAGAAGTGAAGTCTGGAGCGTCAAACACTGCTGGTAACTCAGTAGATGAAAAGACAATCAAAATCGGATTTAACTTCGAGGAAACTGGTGCCGTAGCAGCCTACGGAACATCTGAACAAAAAGGTGCCCAACTTGCTGTTGATGAAATCAATGCCGCAGGTGGTATCGATGGAAAACAAATCGAAGTAGTTGATAAAGATAACAAGTCTGAAACAGCAGAAGCAGCTTCAGTAACAACTAACCTTGTAACCCAATCTAAAGTATCAGCAATCGTAGGACCTGCGACATCTGGTGCAACTGCAGCTGCGGTAGCGAACGCTACAAAAGCTGGTGTTCCATTGATTTCACCAAGTGCGACTCAAGATGGATTGACTAAAGGTCAAGATTACCTCTTTATCGGAACTTTCCAAGATAGCTTCCAAGGAAAAATTATCTCAAACTATGTTTCTGAAAAATTAAACGCTAAGAAAGTTGTTCTTTACACTGATAATGCCAGCGACTATGCTAAAGGTATTGCCAAAGCCTTCCGTGAAGCATACAAAGGTGAAATCGTTGCAGATGAAACTTTCGTAGCAGGTGACACAGACTTCCAAGCAGCCCTTACAAAAATGAAAGGGAAAGACTTTGATGCTATCATCGTCCCTGGTTACTACACTGAAGCTGGTAAAATTGTAAACCAAGCGCGTGGTATGGGAATTGACAAACCAATCGTTGGTGGTGATGGATTCAACGGTGAAGAGTTTGTACAACAAGCAACCCCTGAAAAAGCATCAAACATCTACTTTATCTCAGGCTTCTCAACTACTGTAGAAGTTTCAGCTAAAGCAAAAGCCTTCCTTGATGCTTACCGTGCTAAGTACAACGAAGAGCCTTCAACATTTGCAGCCTTGGCTTATGACTCAGTTCACCTTGTAGCAAACGCAGCAAAAGGTGCTAAAAACTCTGGTGAAATCAAGGATAACCTTGCTAAAACAAAAGATTTTGAAGGTGTAACTGGTCAAACAAGCTTTGATGCAGACCACAACACAGTCAAAACTGCTTACATGATGACCATGAACAATGGTAAGGTTGAAGCAGCAGAAGTTGTAAAACCATAATAGAAAAATGTTGAAATAGGGAATGAGCCTCTGACTCACTCCCTGTTTCGATGTTTAAGAACCTATCAAAAAGTGAGGGGAAACCCTCAAAATTATAAATAGAAAGAGTGAATCTTATGCTCCAACAACTAGTAAATGGTTTGATTCTAGGTAGTGTATACGCGCTGTTAGCCCTAGGGTATACCATGGTTTACGGAATTATCAAGCTCATCAATTTCGCCCACGGTGATATTTATATGATGGGAGCCTTTATCGGTTATTTCTTGATTAATTCTTTCCAAATGAATTTCTTTGTAGCGCTTATTGTAGCCATGCTAGCGACAGCCATTCTTGGTGTCGTGATTGAGTTCCTTGCTTACCGACCTTTACGTCACTCTACTCGTATTGCTGTTTTGATTACAGCTATTGGGGTTTCTTTCCTATTGGAATATGGGATGGTCTATCTGGTTGGTGCCAATACCCGTGCCTTCCCTCAAGCGATTCAAACAGTTCGTTATGATTTGGGACCAGTTAGCCTAACAAACGTGCAGTTAATGATCTTGGCCATTTCCTTGATTTTGATGATTTTGTTACAGGTCATTGTCCAAAAAACAAAGATGGGAAAAGCCATGCGTGCAGTATCCGTAGATAGCGATGCGGCGCAATTGATGGGGATCAATGTAAACCGTACTATCAGCTTTACCTTCGCTTTGGGTTCAGCTCTTGCGGGTGCGGCAGGTGTTCTGATTGCCCTCTATTATAACTCTCTTGAGCCTTTGATGGGGGTTACTCCAGGTCTTAAGTCTTTCGTTGCCGCTGTACTTGGTGGTATCGGAATTATTCCTGGTGCGGCTCTTGGTGGCTTTGTGATTGGTCTATTGGAAACCTTTGCGACAGCCTTTGGGATGTCAGACTTCCGTGATGCCATTGTTTATGGAATCTTATTGTTGATCTTGATTGTCCGCCCAGCTGGTATCCTTGGTAAAAATGTGAAAGAGAAGGTGTAAACGATGAAAGAAAATTTAAAAGTTAATATTCTATGGTTACTCCTTTTGTTAGCTGGCTATGGCTTGATTAGTGTATTGGTTTCAGTCGGAGTACTCAATCTATTCTATGTACAGATTTTACAACAAATCGGAATTAATATTATTCTGGCTGTTGGCCTTAACTTAATCGTTGGTTTTTCAGGACAATTTTCACTTGGGCATGCTGGTTTCATGGCGATTGGTGCCTATGCAGCAGCTATTATTGGTTCTAAATCACCAACCTACGGAGCCTTCTTTGGAGCTATGCTTGTAGGGGCTTTGCTTTCAGGAGCAGTTGCCTTACTTGTCGGAATTCCAACCTTGCGCTTGAAGGGGGACTATCTTGCAGTAGCAACTCTAGGTGTTTCTGAAATTATCCGTATCTTTATCATCAATGGCGGAAGCCTTACAAATGGTGCGGCAGGTATCTTGGGAATTCCAAACTTTACAACTTGGCAAATGGTTTACTTCTTTGTCGTGATTACAACCATTGCAACCTTGAACTTCTTGCGTAGTCCAATTGGTCGTTCAACTCTCTCCGTTCGTGAGGATGAAATTGCTGCTGAGTCAGTTGGGGTTAATACGACTAAAATTAAAATCATCGCTTTTGTCTTTGGTGCCATTACTGCAAGTATTGCAGGGTCACTTCAGGCAGGATTTATCGGGTCAGTTGTACCGAAAGATTACACTTTCATCAACTCAATCAACGTTTTGATTATTGTTGTATTTGGTGGACTTGGTTCAATTACAGGTGCAATCGTTTCAGCTATTGTCCTTGGAATTTTGAATATGCTTCTCCAAGATGTTGCTAGCGTGCGTATGATTATCTACGCTTTGGCCTTGGTATTGGTAATGATTTTCAGACCAGGTGGACTCCTTGGAACATGGGAATTGAGCCTATCACGTTTCTTTAAAAAATCTAAAAAGGAGGAACAAAACTAATGGCATTACTTGAAGTAAAACAGTTAACCAAACATTTTGGCGGTCTAACAGCTGTTGGAGATGTGACTCTTGAATTGAACGAAGGGGAATTGGTTGGACTAATCGGTCCAAATGGAGCTGGGAAAACCACTCTTTTCAACCTCTTGACGGGTGTTTATGAACCAAGTGAGGGAACAGTTACCCTTGATGGTCACCTTTTAAATGGGAAGTCACCTTATAAGATTGCTTCTTTGGGACTTGGACGTACATTCCAAAATATCCGTCTCTTTAAAGATTTAACAGTTTTGGACAATGTTTTGATTGCTTTTGGCAACCATCACAAACAACATGTTTTTGCTAGTTTCTTACGCTTACCAGCTTTTTATAAGAGTGAAAAAGAATTAAAGGATAAAGCTTTGGAATTGTTGAAAATCTTTGATTTAGATGGTGATGCAGAGACTCTTGCTAAAAATCTTGCCTACGGACAACAACGTCGTTTAGAAATTGTTCGTGCCCTCGCTACGGAACCTAAAATTCTCTTTTTAGATGAACCAGCAGCAGGTATGAACCCACAGGAAACAGCAGAATTGACTGAGTTAATTCGTCACATCAAAGATGAATTTAAGATTACGATTATGCTGATTGAACACGATATGAATCTGGTCATGGAAGTAACAGAACGTATCTATGTACTTGAATACGGTCGTTTGATTGCTCAGGGAACTCCAGACGAAATTAAGACCAATAAACGAGTTATCGAAGCTTATCTAGGAGGTGAAGCCTAATGTCTATGTTAAAAGTTGATAATCTTTCTGTGCATTACGGTATGATCCAAGCAGTCCGTGATGTAAGCTTTGAAGTGAATGAAGGAGAAGTAGTTTCCCTTATCGGTGCCAATGGTGCAGGTAAGACAACCATTCTTCGCACCTTGTCTGGTTTAGTTAGACCAAGCTCAGGAAAGATTGAATTTTTAGGTCAAGAAATCCAAAAAATGCCAGCTCAAAAAATCGTGGCAGGTGGTCTTTCACAAGTACCAGAAGGACGTCACGTCTTCCCTGGCTTGACTGTTATGGAAAATCTTGAAATGGGAGCTTTCTTAAAGAAAAATCGTGAAGAAAATCAAGCTAACTTGAAGAAAGTTTTCTCACGCTTCCCACGTCTTGAAGAACGGAAGAACCAAGATGCAGCTACTCTTTCAGGGGGGGAACAACAAATGCTTGCCATGGGACGCGCCCTCATGTCAACACCAAAACTTCTTCTTTTAGATGAACCATCAATGGGACTTGCCCCAATCTTTATTCAAGAGATTTTTGATATCATTCAAGATATTCAGAAGCAAGGAACAACCGTCCTCTTGATTGAACAAAATGCCAATAAGGCACTCGCAATCTCTGACCGAGGTTATGTACTGGAAACAGGAAAAATCGTCCTATCAGGAACAGGAAAAGAACTCGCTTCATCAGAAGAAGTCAGAAAAGCATATCTGGGTGGCTAAACTAGTCTGGGAGACTAGTTTAGGTTGCAGATAAAGATTACGAAGTAATCATCATTATAGTCCGGGGGACCTTTTTAGTCGGTGAATAAAGATTGCGAAGCAATTATTTTATCCAGTAGACTATTTTAGTTGGCATATTTAGATTGCAAACAAATCTACATCTACACTGAAAGATGAATTTCTAATAATTGAAAAATCGAATGAAACGTTTCTTACCTTCATTCACAGAGCTCGATTTTAGAGCTCTTTTTGCTAGCTTATTCATACTTTTCTGAATTTTGAAAAAGAAATGTAAGCGTTTGATAGATTTACAAAAAGATTGTATAATAGGGATAAGAATAGAAAAGGAGAAGTCTCATGGCAGTTAAAGATTTTATGACCCGCAAGGTAGTGTATATTAGTCCAGATACAACAGTATCTCATGCAGCAGATTTGATGAGAGAGCAAGGGTTGCACCGCTTGCCTGTTATCGAAAATGATCAATTGGTTGGTTTAGTAACTGAAGGAACCATTGCCCAAGCTAGTCCATCAAAAGCAACCAGTCTTTCTATCTATGAGATGAATTATCTTCTAAATAAGACAAAAGTAAAAGATGTGATGATTCGCGATGTTGTCACTGTTTCAGGCTATGCGAGTCTAGAGGATGCAACTTATCTGATGTTGAAAAATAAGATTGGTATTCTTCCTGTCGTAGATAACCATCAAGTCTATGGAGTTATTACGGACCGTGACGTTTTCCAAGCCTTTCTTGAAATTGCTGGTTACGGTGAAGAAGGAATTCGTGTGCGCTTTGTTACGGAAGATGAAGTTGGGGTACTTGGAAAGATTGTTTCTTTGATCGTTGAAGAAAATTTGAATATCTCACATACAGTAAATATTCCGCGTAAAGATGGTAAGGTCATTATCGAAGTTCAAATCGATGGATCAATTGATTTACCAGCCTTGAAAGAAAAATTTGAATCAGAGAATATTCAAGTAGAAGAAATTACTCGTACTTCAGCAAAAGTCTTGTAAGAAGGGAAGCCGAAAGGCTTCTTTTTTCATGAAAAGGGGATTAGAGCAAAAGATGGAAAGAAATGATAAAATATGCTATAATGAAATGATGTAAAAAAGGAGTATTTATGGACATTTCAGTAATTCGTCAGAAAATTGACGCAAATCGTGAAAAATTAGCTTCTTTCAGGGGGTCTCTTTGACCTCGAAGGTTTAGAGGAAGAGATTGCCATCTTGGAAAATAAGATGACAGAACCTGATTTTTGGAACGATAATATCGCGGCCCAAAAAACGTCGCAAGAATTAAATGAATTAAAAAACACCTACAGCACCTTCCACAAAATGGAAGAGTTGCAGGATGAAGTCGAAATTTTATTAGACTTTTTAGCTGAAGATGAGTCGGTGCATGAAGAATTGGTTGAACAGTTATCAGAACTTGATAAGATGATGACCAGCTACGAGATGACTCTACTCTTGTCAGAACCTTATGACCACAACAATGCCATCTTGGAAATCCATCCAGGATCCGGTGGTACTGAGGCTCAGGACTGGGGTGATATGTTGCTTCGTATGTACACTCGCTATGGAAATGCTAAAGGCTTTAAAGTGGAAGTATTGGATTACCAAGCAGGAGATGAAGCTGGTATCAAGTCAGTAACCCTATCATTTGAAGGGCCCAATGCCTATGGTCTTCTCAAGTCAGAAATGGGTGTACACCGTTTGGTGCGAATTTCACCATTTGACTCTGCTAAACGTCGCCATACCTCTTTCACATCTGTAGAAGTAATGCCAGAATTGGATGATACCATTGAAGTGGAAATTCGGGAAGATGATATCAAGATGGATACCTTCCGTTCAGGTGGAGCTGGTGGACAAAACGTCAACAAGGTTTCAACAGGTGTTCGTTTGACACACATTCCTACGGGAACTGTCGTCCAGTCAACAGTCGATCGTACCCAGTATGGAAATAGAGATCGTGCCATGAAGATGTTGCAGGCCAAGCTCTATCAAATGGAGCAAGAAAAGAAAGCTGCGGAAGTTGATTCCCTCAAGGGCGAGAAAAAAGAAATCACATGGGGAAGCCAAATCCGTTCTTATGTCTTCACGCCTTATACTATGGTAAAAGATCATCGAACTAGCTTTGAAGTTGCTCAGGTAGATAAGGTTATGGACGGAGACCTAGATGGTTTTATCGATGCCTACCTCAAGTGGCGAATCAGCTAAGATAGAAAGGAACTCACATGTCAATTATTGAAATGAGAGATGTTGTCAAAAAATACGACAATGGAACGACTGCCCTACGTGGTGTTTCGGTCAGCATTCAACCAGGAGAATTTGCCTATATCGTAGGTCCGTCAGGAGCTGGGAAATCAACCTTTATTCGTTCTTTGTATCGCGAAGTAAAAATCGAAAAAGGAAGTTTATCTGTTGCTGGTTTTAATCTAGTTAAAATAAAAAAGAAAGATGTCCCTCTCCTACGTCGTAGTGTTGGAGTTGTCTTCCAAGATTATAAACTGTTACCAAAGAAAACCGTTTATGAAAATATTGCCTATGCAATGGAGGTAATTGGAGAAAGTCGCCGTAATATCAAAAAACGTGTTATGGAAGTTTTAGACTTGGTTGGATTGAAGCATAAGGTTCGTTCTTTCCCAAATGAACTTTCAGGGGGAGAACAGCAACGGATTGCAATTGCACGTGCCATTGTAAACAATCCCAAAGTATTGATTGCGGACGAACCAACAGGAAACTTGGATCCAGATAATTCATGGGAAATTATGAACTTGCTGGAACGCATCAATCTCCAAGGTACAACTGTCTTGATGGCTACCCACAACAGTCAGATTGTAAATACCTTGCGCCACCGTGTCATTGCCATTGAAAATGGCCGTGTCGTTCGTGACGAAGCTAAAGGAGAATATGGATACGATGATTAGTAGATTTTTTCGTCATTTATTTGAATCGTTAAAAAGTTTGAAACGAAATGGCTGGATGACAGTAGCTGCTGTCAGTTCAGTTATGATTACTTTGACCTTGGTTGCAATATTTGCATCTGTTATCTTTAATACGGCTAAACTAGCTACAGATATTGAAAATAATGTTCGAGTAATGGTATACATTCGTAAGGACGTAGCTGATAATAGTGAGACGATTGAAAAAGAAGGTCAAACTGTTACAAATAACGACTACCATAAGGTATATGATGCTTTGAAAGGTATGTCAACCGTTAAAAGTGTTACGTTTTCAAGTAAAGAAGAACAATATGAAAAATTAACCGAGACAATGGGGGACAACTGGAAAATCTTTGAAGGCGATGCCAATCCTCTCTATGATGCATATATCGTTGATACAAATACACCAAGTGATGTAAAGACAGTAGCAGAAGAGGCTAAAAAAATCGAAGGTGTATCAGAAGTTCAAGATGGTGGTGCTAATACAGAACGCTTGTTTAAGTTAGCCTCATTTATTCGTGTCTGGGGACTTGTTATCGCGGGATTATTGATTTTCATTGCAGTGTTCTTGATTTCTAATACTATACGTATCACCATCATTTCACGAAGCCGTGAAATTCAAATCATGCGTTTAGTAGGTGCTAAGAATGGTTATATCCGCGGACCTTTCCTGCTTGAAGGTGCCTTCATTGGTTTGCTTGGAGCAACACTTCCATCAGTTCTGGTATTTATTGTCTATAAAATGGTTTACCAATCGGTTAATAAGTCATTGGTTGGTCAGAACCTTTCAATGATATCACCAGAAGTATTCAGTCCACTGATGATTGCCTTATTATTTGTGATTGGAATTTTTATCGGTTCAATCGGATCAGGAATTTCAATGCGCCGATTCCTGAAAATCTAAAATAGAAGTATATTTGAGGAGATTTTAATATCTCCTTTTTTTACTACAAAAATTTTAGAAAAAAGTCTACTTTTTTTTATAAAAGCCTTTACAAAAAAAATTAAAGTGGTATAATTGAATTATAGAAAGTGCAAACGTTTTCGTAAAACGTTTGCCTAAATAAAAATAAAGGAGATTTGAATGATGAAAGATACATTCAAAAATGTCTTGTCTTTCGAGTTTTGGCAAAAATTCGGTAAGGCTTTGATGGTGGTTATCGCGGTTATGCCGGCTGCTGGTTTGATGATTTCAATCGGTAAGTCACTTGTGATGATCAACCCTAACTTTGCCCCACTCGTTACTACTGGTGGTGTACTAGAGCAAATCGGTTGGGGAGTCATCGTTAACCTTCATATCTTGTTTGCCCTCGCTATTGGAGGAAGCTGGGCTAAGGAACGCGCTGGTGGTGCGTTTGCGGCAGGTCTTGCCTTTGTCCTAATCAATCGTATCACTGGTACAATCTTTGGCGTATCAGGAGATATGTTGAAAAATCCAGAAGCTATGGTAACAACTCTCTTTGGTGGATCAATCAAAGTTGCTGATTACTTCATTAGTGTTATGGAAGCTCCAGCACTTAACATGGGTGTCTTCGTAGGGATTATTTCTGGTTTTATTGGAGCAACTGCTTACAACAAATACTACAACTTCCGTAAGCTTCCTGATGCACTTTCATTCTTTAACGGAAAACGTTTTGTACCGTTTGTAGTTATTCTTCGTTCAGTAATTGCTGCAATCGTACTTTCAGCTTTCTGGCCACTTGTGCAAACTGGTATCAATAGCTTTGGTATCTGGATTGCTAACTCACAAGAAACTGCTCCAATCCTTGCACCATTCTTGTATGGTACATTGGAACGCTTGCTCTTGCCATTTGGTCTTCACCACATGTTGACTATCCCAATGAACTACACAGCTCTTGGTGGTACTTATGAAGTCTTAACTGGTGCAGCAAAAGGTAGCCAAGTATTTGGTCAAGATCCACTTTGGCTTGCATGGGTAACAGACCTTGTTAACCTTAAAGGTACAGATGCAAGTCACTACCAACAATTGTTAGATACTGTTCACCCAGCTCGTTTCAAAGTTGGACAAATGATCGGTTCGTTCGGTATCTTGATGGGTATGATTGTGGCTATCTACCGTAATGTTGATGCTGACAAGAAACATAAATACAAAGGTATGATGATTGCGACAGCTCTTGCAACATTCTTGACAGGGGTTACTGAACCAATCGAATACATGTTCATGTTTGTAGCAACACCTATGTACCTTGTTTACTCACTTGTTCAAGGTGCGGCCTTCGCTATGTCTGACGTCGTAAACCTACGTATGCACTCATTCGGTTCAATCGAGTTCTTGACTCGTACACCTATTGCGATTAGCGCTGGTATTGGTATGGATATTGTTAACTTTATCTGGGTAACTGTTCTCTTTGCCGTAATCATGTACTTTATCGCAAACTTCATGATTCAAAAATTCAACTACGCAACTCCAGGGCGTAACGGAAACTACGAAACTGCTGAAGGTTCAGAAGAAGCTAGCAGTGAAGTGAAAGTTGCAGCAGGTTCTCAAGCTGTAAACATTATTAACCTTCTTGGTGGACGTGCAAACATCGTTGATGTTGATGCATGTATGACTCGTCTTCGTGTAACTGTAAAAGATGCTGATAAAGTCGGTGATGCAGAACAATGGAAAGCAGAAGGAGCTATGGGTCTTGTCATGAAAGGACAAGGAGTTCAAGCTATCTACGGTCCAAAAGCAGACGTATTGAAATCTGATATCCAAGATATCCTTGATTCAGGTGAAATCATTCCTGAAACTCTTCCAAGTCAAATGACAGAAGCGCAACAAAACACTGTACAATTCAAAGGTCTTACTGAGGAAGTTTACTCAGTAGCAGACGGTCAAGTTATTGCTTTGGAACAAGTGAAAGATCCAGTATTTGCTCAAAAAATGATGGGTGACGGATTTGCTGTAGAACCTGCAAATGGAAACATTGTATCTCCAGTTTCAGGTACTGTATCAAGTATCTTCCCTACAAAACATGCTCTTGGTCTTGTGACTGAAGCAGGCCTTGAAGTACTTGTTCACATTGGTTTGGACACAGTAAGTCTCGAAGGAAAACCATTTACAGTTCATGTTGCTGAAGGACAAAAAGTTGCAGCAGGTGATCTTCTTGTCACAGCTGACTTGGATGCTATCCGTGCAGCAGGTCGTGAAACTTCTACAGTAGTTGTCTTCACAAATGCTGAAGCTATTAAATCAGTTAGATTAGAAAAAACAGGTTCTCTTGCAGCTAAAACAGCAGTTGCTAAAGTAGAATTGTAATATACTTGAGGTTGGAAGCTGTATTCCAACCTCTTGTTTTAGGAGAAAAGCATGAAATTTTTAACACTCAATACTCATAGTTGGATGGAAAAAGAAGCTGAGGAAAAATTCCAGCTCTTGCTTGAAGATATTCTTGATAAAGACTATGATTTGATATGTTTCCAAGAAATCAATCAGGAGATTACTTCGCCAGAGGTGGAGGTTAATGACCTTTATCAAGCTTTGCCAGCAGCTGAGCCTATTCACCAAGACCATTATGTTAGACTTTTGGTTGAAAAGTTGTCAGAGCAAGGGAAAGATTACTACTGGACTTGGGCCTATAACCATATTGGTTATGACCGCTACCATGAAGGTGTGGCTATCTTGTCTAAAACACATATTGAAGCAAGAGAAATTTTGGTTTCAGATGTGGATGATCCAACAGACTATCATACTCGCCGTGTCGCTCTGGCTGAAACTGTAGTCGATGGCAAGGATCTTGCAGTTGCCAGTGTCCACCTTTCTTGGTGGGATAAAGGTTTCCAAGAAGAATGGGCACTATTTGAGGCTGTCTTGAAAGAATTGAACAAGCCACTTTTGCTTGCTGGAGATTTCAACAACCCAGCTGGTCAGGAAGGTTACCAAGCTATTTTAGCTAGTCCATTAGGCTTACAAGACGCATTTGAAGTTGCTCAAGAGAAAAGCGGTAGCTATACCGTTCCACCAGAAATTGATGGCTGGAAGGGGAATACAGAACCCCTTCGAATCGACTATGTTTTTACTACCAAAGAGTTAGAGGTGGAAAATTTACATGTCGTATTTGATGGTAACAAGAGTCCACAAGTGAGTGATCACTATGGCTTGAATGCTATTTTAAACTGGAAATAAGGACTGAAAAGAGGTTGGGATTCACAAATTCCAGCCTTTTTCTGACTAGAAAAGCTGCAGTAAATAGCCTAAATAAGTGAGACTACTGTAATGGAATAAAATATGGTATAATTGATAGGATAGATAGAATCGAGGATATTATGTCATTTACGAAATTTCAATTTAAAAACTATATTAGAGAAGCCTTGGAGGAGTTGAAATTTATAACTCCAACAGAGGTGCAAGATAAGTTGATTCCGATTGTTTTGGCAGGTCGTGACTTAGTCGGTGAATCAAAAACAGGTTCGGGTAAGACTCACACTTTCCTATTGCCGATTTTCCAGCAATTAGATGAAACCAGCGATAGTGTACAAGCAGTGATTACTGCACCGAGCCGTGAATTAGCTACTCAAATTTACCAAGCAGCCCGTCAGATTGCAGCCCACTCAGAAGTGGAAGTTCGTGTGGTTAATTATGTGGGAGGGACAGATAAGGCTCGCCAGATTGAGAAATTGGCAAGTAACCAGCCTCATATTGTTATCGGAACGCCTGGCCGTATTTATGACTTAGTTAAGTCTGGTGACCTAGCTATTCACAAGGCTAATACCTTTGTGGTCGATGAGGCAGATATGACCTTGGATATGGGATTCTTAGAAACTGTTGATAAGATTGCTGGAAGCCTTCCAAAAGATCTGCAACTCATGGTCTTCTCAGCGACTATTCCACAAAAACTGCAACCATTCTTGAAAAAATACTTATCAAATCCTGTTATGGAGAAAATCAAGACCAAAACGGTCATTTCTGATACCATTGATAATTGGTTGATTTCTACTAAGGGACGTGACAAGAATGCTCAAATTTACCAGTTGACTCAGTTGATGCAACCGTATTTGGCAATGATTTTTGTTAACACTAAAACGCGTGCTGATGAATTGCATTCATATCTGACTGCTCAAGGCTTGAAGGTGGCAAAAATCCATGGGGATATTGCCCCTCGTGAGCGCAAACGTATCATGAACCAGGTTAAAAATCTGGATTTTGAGTACATTGTCGCAACAGACTTGGCAGCGCGTGGAATTGACATTGAAGGTGTCAGCCATGTTATCAATGATGCCATTCCGCAAGATTTGTCCTTCTTTGTTCACCGTGTTGGTCGTACTGGACGAAATGGCCTACCAGGTACTGCTATTACCCTTTATCAGCCAAGTGATGACTCGGATATCCGTGAGTTGGAGAAATTGGGAATCAAGTTTACACCTAAGATGGTCAAAGACGGAGAATTTCAAGATACCTATGACCGTGATCGTCGTGCCAACCGTGAGAAAAAACAAGATAAGCTTGATATCGAAATGATTGGTTTGGTTAAAAAGAAAAAGAAAAAAGTCAAGCCAGGCTATAAGAAGAAAATTCAATGGGCAGTGGATGAAAAACGCCGCAAGACCAAGCGCGCTGAAAATCGCGCTCGAGGTCGTGCAGAACGTAAAGCAAAACGCCAAACATTTTAATAGCAATTGTTGGAGTACTGAGCTCCAACTTTTTTATTTATGAGAACGAACTATCTATACAGAAACACTACATTATAGACTGCAAATTGAGCCTAAAAATGGTATAATGGAAGAGTTATATAGTCCCGATAAGATGGTAGAAATTTCTATTTTTTCTTTGCGAGTTGCAACTCGCAAAGAATGATGGCTCCAAAGTCGTTCGTCATTCTACGGTTGCCGCTATAATGCGGTCACCCTATGCGCCTTACTAGCTTCAGAAACAAAAAATAATCGTTTTTATTTCTTTCGCGTCGTAACTCTTAGACTATAGAAATACCTATCAGTACTTTGTAACTCTATAACACTATTTTTAAGGGGGGACATTTTTATGTCAGAACGTAAATTATTCACGTCTGAATCTGTATCTGAGGGGCATCCAGATAAGATTGCAGACCAAATTTCAGATGCGATTTTGGATGCTATTTTAGCTAAGGATCCAGAGGCGCACGTTGCTGCTGAGACAGCTGTATATACTGGTTCCGTCCATGTTTTTGGTGAAATATCTACAAATGCCTATGTGGATATTAACCGTGTGGTTCGTGATACCATTGCAGAGATTGGCTACACCAATACAGAATATGGTTTTTCTGCTGAGACAGTGGGAGTCCATCCGTCACTTGTTGAGCAGTCACCGGATATCGCCCAAGGTGTTAACGAAGCCTTGGAGGTTCGTGGGAATGCAGACCAAGATCCGCTTGACTTGATTGGCGCTGGTGACCAAGGGCTCATGTTTGGATTTGCAGTGGATGAAACAGAAGAGCTCATGCCATTGCCAATCTCACTTAGTCATAAATTGGTTCGTCGTCTGGCAGAACTTCGTAAGTCTGGGGAAATTAGCTATCTTCGACCAGATGCTAAATCACAAGTTACGGTTGAGTATGATGAAAATGACCGTCCAGTACGTGTGGAGACAGTCGTGATTTCAACTCAGCATGATCCAGAAGCCACTAATGAACAAATTCATCAAGATGTGATTAACAAGGTTATCAAAGAGGTTATTCCAGCCTCTTACTTGGATGAGCAAACAAAATTCTTCATCAATCCTACTGGTCGTTTTGTAATCGGTGGACCTCAAGGGGACTCAGGTCTGACTGGTCGTAAGATTATCGTAGATACTTATGGTGGCTACTCTCGTCACGGTGGTGGTGCTTTCTCTGGTAAAGATGCGACTAAGGTGGACCGCTCAGCCTCTTATGCAGCACGCTACATTGCCAAGAACATCGTTGCAGCAGGTCTTGCTAAGAAAGCAGAAGTGCAATTGGCTTACGCTATCGGTGTTGCCCAGCCTGTCTCTGTTCGTATCGATACCTTTGGTACAGGAACAATAGCTGAAAGCAAGCTTGAAAAAGCAGCGCGTCAAATCTTTGATCTTCGTCCTGCAGGAATTATCCAAATGTTGGATCTTAAACGTCCAATTTACCGTCAAACAGCAGCTTATGGACACATGGGACGTACAGATATTGACCTTCCATGGGAACGTTTGGACAAGGTAGACGCTTTGAAAGAAGCAGTCAAATAAAATCTTGAGAGGGGGACTTCCCCTCTTTTTTAATATACTATTTCCTCCCAAATCATTGAAATTATAGCCTGAATTTGATATGATGGTTCTATGGATAAAAGTAGAGCAAAGCGTGAGAATCACGATAAGGTAAGAATGAGTCTAATAGCCCTAGTAGCTATCTTCTCAGTAAGTATTTGTGTCCTTGGTTCAATAATTGGATACAAAATATACACAAAACAAAGTTTTGAACAAAAGATTGAATCGCTCAAAAAAGAGAAAGATGATCAATTGAGTGAGGGAAATCAGAAGGATCATTTTCGTAAGGGAAAAGCCGAAGTAATTGCCTATTATCCTCTCCAAGGGGAGCAAGTGATTTCGTCTATAAAGGGAATTATGACACAGGATATTAAAGACAATCTAGAGGATAAGGAAAATCTGGTTTTTTATTATACGGAGAAACAGGATTCGACTTTAAAAGGGATTGTCAACCGAAGTGTGATGAAACAAGTCTATGATTTAACTTCGTCAAAAGTTGAAGAGACTGAAAAAACTAGTCTGGCAAAAGTACATTTGACAGAAGATGGTAAACCTTTCACACTTAATCAATTTTTTTCAGATCCTAGTAAAGCCAAAGAGCAGTTGTTAAAAGAAATCACCTCTTTCTTACAGGATAAGAAATTGGAGCAAGAAAAGATTGATCAAGTTGTTAAAGGCTTCTCTGGCCAAGACTTGTCTGCATGGAATTTTGATTACAAGGATAGTCAGATTATCCTTTATCCAAGTCAGTCAGTTGAAAATCTAGACGAGATTGCCTTGCCAGTATCTAGTTTCTTTGAAGTTATTCAGTCCTCTTATTTATTAGATAAGGATGCAGAGCTATATAAGGCTTATTATGAAAAGAAAAATCGTAAAGTAGTGGCCTTGACTTTTGATGATGGACCAAATCCTGCAACGACAAATCAAGCATTAGATACACTTTCTAAGTATGGTATCAAGGCAACTTTCTTTGTTTTAGGTAAGAATGTTTCTGGCAATGAAGAGATTTTGAAACGCATGAAAGCAGATGGTCATGTTATTGGAAACCATAGTTGGAGTCATCCAGTGCTTTCAAAACTTTCGCTTGATGAAGCTAAAAAACAAATTACTGATACGGAGGATGCGTTGACTAAAGTACTGGGTTCTAGTTCTAAACTTATGCGTCCGCCTTATGGGGCCATTACAGATGACATTCGCAATAGCTTAGATTTGAGCTTTATTATGTGGGATGTAGATAGTCTGGACTGGAAGAGTAAAAATGAAGCATCTATTTTGACAGAAATTCAGCGTGAAGTCAAGAATGGTTCTATTATTCTTATGCATGATATCCATGTTGAAACAGTGAATGCTTTACCAAAGGTCATTGACTATTTGAAAGGTCAGGGTTATGACTTTGTTACCGTACCAGATTTGTTAGATTCTCGTCTTAAAGCTCACCAGCTTTACTACGACCGTGATCAATAATACACAAAATCTAAAGAGATAAGTTTTCTTTGAAAATTTGTTTCTTTGGATTTTCTTCACATAGAAAGGAAAAATAATGAAATCTTATACTTTAAATAATGGCGTTCCAATTCCAGTTCTAGGATTTGGAACCTGGAAAGCTGAAAATGGAGAGATTGCCTATCAAGCTGTCCTAGAGGCTTTAAAGGCAGGCTATCGCCATATCGATACGGCAGCTATTTATAAAAATGAAGAAAGCGTTGGTCATGCTATTCAAGATAGTGGCGTTCCGCGTGAGGAAATTTTTGTAACCAGTAAACTCTGGAATACAAATCACACCTATGAGCAAGCTCGTCAGGCTTTTGAAGAGTCTTTAGAGAAGCTGGGCTTGGAATATTTGGATTTGTATTTGATTCATTGGCCAAATCCAAAACCGCTCAGAGAAAATGACCACTGGAAAATCCGAAATGCAGAAGTTTGGAGAGCGATGGAAGACCTCTATCAAGAAGGCAAAATCCGTGCTATTGGAGTTAGTAATTTCCTTCCCCATCATTTAGATGCCTTGCTTGAAACAGCAACTATCGTTCCAGCAGTCAATCAAGTTCGTTTGGCTCCAGGTGTGTATCAAGAGGAAGTCGTAGATTACTGTCGAGAAAAAGGAATCTTATTGGAAGCTTGGGGCCCTTTTGGTCAGGGCGAACTGTTTGATAGCAAGCAAGTGCAAGAAATAGCGCTAAATCACAGAAAATTGGTTGCTCAAATAGCCTTGGCATGGAGCTTGGCAGAAGGATTTTTACCACTTCCGAAATCTGTTACAGCATCTCGTATTCAGGCTAATCTTGATTGCTTTGGAATTGAATTGAGTCATGAGGAGATAGAAACTTTAAAAACAATTGCTGTTCAGTCTGGTGCTCCACGAGTTGATGATATGGATTTCTAGAAAATCATAAAAAGAATTGTACATTGTTCCAATTTTTGATATAATAGTCAACAGGAAAGAAAGTCTTATGGCGTTCTTCAAGCGAGCTTGGGATAGTGGGAGCCAAGTAGGGCAAAATAAAGAACTGGCGCTTTCTGTAGTATTTTCAAAAACAATGAAGTAATAAATTAGGGTGGAACCGCGTTTCTGACGCCCCTAGGTTAAATCAACCTAGGATTGTCGGACGCGGTTCTTTTGCTTATTCAGTCTATTGTGTGAAAGAAAGGAGAGACGTGGAAAACCTTTATCTTGTAAAAGACGATAGTCAACTAGCTGCATTTCGTGATTTTGTAGTAAGAAATACTGAAAAGTTGAAAGATTATCAATCTTTTTTAAAGAATGAACTTGCAGTCTGTGATTTACCGCAAGCCGTTATTTGGTCAAGTTTTAATGCTGCTACACAGATTATTAGGGAAAGTGCTGTTCCAGCCTATACAAATAATAGACGAATGGTTATGACGCCTGATTTAGCTGTTTGGAAAGAGTTGTATTTGTATCAGTTGATGGACTACGAGTGTTCTCAGCAAACTCAAGCAATAGAAAGTCACTATCATTCTTTATCTGAAAATTTCCTCTTACAGATTGTAGGACATGAGTTAGCTCATTGGTCGGAGCATTTTTTAGATGATTTTGATGGTTACGACTCTTATATATGGTTCGAAGAGGGGATGGTTGAATATATTAGTCGCAAGTATTTCTTGACAGAAGAGGAATTTCAAGCGGAAAAAATTTGTAATCAATCTCTTGTAGAACTTTTTCAGAAGAAGTATGGTTGGCATTCATTGAATGATTTTGGTTCTTCGACTTATGATAAGAACTATGCAAGTATTTTTTACGAATACTGGCGTAGTTTTTTGACAATAGATAAGTTGGTAGAAAATCTAGGTAGTGTACAAGCGGTCTTCGATTCTTATCATTTATGGGCAAATACAGATAAAACTCTTCCCTTGTTAAATTGGTTTGTTCAGCAGAAATTAATTGAAAAAGAAATATAAAAACTAAAGGAGTAAACAATGTCTAAAAAATTGACTTTCCAGGAAATCATCCTTACTTTGCAACAATTTTGGAATGACCAAGGTTGTATGCTTATGCAGGCTTATGACAATGAAAAAGGTGCGGGAACAATGAGTCCTTACACTTTCCTTCGTGCTATCGGACCTGAGCCATGGAATGCAGCGTATGTAGAGCCATCACGTCGTCCTGCTGACGGTCGTTACGGGGAAAACCCTAACCGTTTATACCAACACCACCAATTCCAAGTGGTCATGAAGCCATCTCCATCAAATATCCAGGAACTTTACCTTGAGTCTTTGGAAAAATTGGGAATTAATCCTTTGGAACACGATATTCGCTTCGTTGAGGATAACTGGGAAAATCCATCGACTGGATCAGCTGGTCTTGGTTGGGAAGTTTGGCTTGATGGTATGGAAATCACTCAGTTCACTTACTTCCAACAAGTAGGTGGATTGGCAACTGGCCCTGTGACTGCAGAAGTTACTTATGGTTTGGAACGCTTGGCTTCTTATATTCAGGAAGTGGATTCTGTCTATGATATCGAATGGGCTGATGGTGTAAAATACGGAGAAATCTTCATCCAGCCTGAGTACGAACACTCAAAATATTCATTTGAAATTTCGGATCAAGAAATGTTGCTTGAAAACTTTGATAAGTTTGAAAAAGAAGCTGGACGCGCCTTGGAAGAAGGATTGGTGCACCCTGCCTATGACTATGTTCTCAAATGTTCACATACCTTTAACCTTCTTGATGCGCGTGGTGCCGTATCTGTAACAGAGCGCGCAGGCTATATCGCTCGTATTCGTAACCTAGCCCGTGTTGTAGCCAAAACCTTTGTGGCAGAGCGCAAACGCCTAGGCTACCCACTTTTGGATGAAGCAACACGAGCTAAACTCTTAGCAGAAGACGCAGAATAAAGAGAGTGACAAATTACGAAAATGGGCGAACAGTGTGAGCCCTGAACCAGGTGCCGCAGTGATGAAGGTATCCTTAGTGAAGCTAAGGATACTAGGCAAAATTGGAGACTTTTGGCTCCAATTTTAGCAATGAAACAATGAAGTTGGTTGCTTGCGTGCCAATCACATAAGGCAAACTGGAAAATAAAAAGATACTTTTCGGAGAAAAAACATGACAAAAAACTTATTAGTAGAACTCGGTCTTGAAGAATTACCAGCCTATGTTGTCACACCAAGTGAAAAACAACTAGGCGAAAAAATGGCAGCCTTCCTTAAGGAAAACCGCCTGTCTTTTGAAGCCATTCAAACCTTCTCGACACCACGTCGTTTGGCTGTTCGTGTAACTGGTCTTGCAGACAAACAGTCTGATTTGACAGAAGATTTTAAGGGTCCAGCAAAGAAAATTGCCTTGGATAGCGATGGGAACTTCACCAAAGCAGCTCAAGGATTTGTCCGTGGAAAAGGCTTGACTGTTGAAGATATCGAATTCCGTGAAATTAAGGGTGAAGAATATGTCTATGTCACTAAGGAAGAAATTGGTCAAGCAGTTGAAGCAATTGTTCCTGGTGTTGTAGATGTTTTGAAGTCCTTGACTTTCCCTGTCAGCATGCACTGGGCTGGAAATAGCTTTGAATACATTCGTCCTGTTCATACTTTAACTGTTCTTTTAGATGAAGAAGAGTTTGATTTGGATTTCCTTGATATCAAGGGAGGTCGTGTGAGCCGTGGTCATCGTTTCTTGGGGAAAGAAACCAAAATTCAGTCAGCATTGAGCTATGAAGAAGATCTTCGTGCACAGTTTGTAATCGCAGATCCACGTGAACGTGAGCAAATGATTGTTGACCAAATCAAGGAAATTGAGGCAAAACATGGTGTAAGTATCGAAATTGATGCTGATTTGCTTAATGAAGTCTTGAACTTGGTTGAATACCCAACTGCCTTTATGGGAAGTTTTGATGCCAAATACCTTGACGTTCCAGAAGAAGTCTTGGTGACTTCGATGAAGGAACACCAACGTTACTTTGTTGTTCGTGATCAAGATGGCAAGCTCTTGCCAAACTTCATTTCTGTTCGTAACGGAAACGCAGAGCATTTGGAAAATGTTATCAAAGGAAATGAAAAAGTCTTGGTAGCCCGCTTGGAAGACGGTGAATTCTTCTGGCGTGAAGACCAAAAATTGGTGATTTCAGATCTTGTTGAAAAATTAAACAATGTGACTTTCCATGAGAAAATTGGTTCCCTTCGTGAACACATGATTCGTACGGGTCAGATTGCTATTCTCTTGGCAGAAAAAGCAGGCTTGTCAGCGGATGAAGCGATTGACCTAGCCCGTGCAGCAGCCATTTACAAGTTTGACTTGTTGACTGGGATGGTTGGTGAATTTGACGAGCTCCAAGGAATTATGGGTGAAAAATATGCCCTTCTTGCTGGGGAAACTCCAGCAGTTGCAGCTGCTATTCGTGAACACTACATGCCTACATCAGCCGAAGGAGAACTTCCAGAGAGCAAGGTTGGAGCCATTCTAGCTATTGGAGACAAATTGGATACGATTTTGAGTTTCTTCTCAGTAGGTTTGATTCCATCAGGTTCTAATGACCCGTATGCTCTTCGTCGCGCTACTCAAGGTGTGGTTCGTATCTTGGATGCCTTTGGTTGGCACATTGCTATGGACGAGCTGATTGATAGCCTTTATGCATTGAAATTTGACAGCTTGACTTATGAAAATAAAGCTGAAGTTATGGACTTTATCAAGGCTCGTGTTGATAAGATGATGGGTTCTACTCCAAAAGATATCAAGGAAGCCGTTCTTGCAGGATCAAACTTTGTTGTGGCGGATATGTTGGAAGCAGCAAGTGCTCTCGTAGAAGCAAGCAAGGAAGATGACTTCAAACCATCTGTTGAATCACTTTCTCGTGCCTTTAACTTGGCTGAGAAGGCAGAAGGAGTTGCTACAGTTGATTCAGCTCTCTTTGAGAATGAAGAAGAGAAAAACTTGGCAGAAGCAGTAGAATCACTCGTTTTGTCAGGGACTGCCAGTCAGCAATTGAAACAACTCTTTGCTCTTAGCCCAGTCATTGATGCATTCTTTGAGAATACCATGGTTATGGCCGAAGATCAGGCTGTCCGTCAAAATCGTTTGGCTATCTTGTCTTATTTAACTCAAAAAGCAGCTAAACTTGCACGTTTTAACCAAATCAATACCAAATAAAATCTGTTAAATGGATTAAATCTTATCATAAAGGAGAGAAACATGGATCCTAAAAAAATTGATCGTATTAACGAGCTTGCGAAAAAGAAAAAAACAGAAGGCTTGACCCCAGAAGAAAAAGTAGAACAAGCCAAACTACGTGAGGAGTACATAGAAGGTTATCGTCGCACTGTTCGTCACCACATCGAAGGGATCAAAATTGTGGACGAAGAAGGAAACGATGTTACACCAGAGAAACTACGTCAAGTTCAACGTGAAAAAGGATTACATGGTCGTAGTCTCGATGACCCAAATTCATAATAAATATTCTTTCTTTTAACAAGGATAGATAAAATAATAACCAAAAGACTAGCAGACACAAACTGCTAGTCTTTTGTCACTTAAAAAGGGGCTCTTTGTCAACTGTAGTGGGTTGAAGAAAAGCTAAGATCTAGAAAGGACGAA